>DATBIE010000035.1:0-9119 GCA_036557105.1 Terriglobales bacterium | reverse complement strand
GGCCTTCTTCAGCTTGTCTGAAGGAATGGACAATGGAATCGAACGCACAGTGCGCACGTTCGCGGTGACATCTTCACCGGTCGAGCCGTCACCGCGAGTGATGCCGCGCACGAGCTTGCCATTTTCGTAACGCAAGGCAAGCGACATACCGTCGAGCTTGAGTTCACAGACGTATTCGATCTTGTTACGCCCGGTGAGTTCGTGAACGCGCCGTTCCCAGTTGCGCAGTTCCTCTTCGCTATAGGCGTTGTCGAGCGACAGCATGGGAGCGGAGTGCGCAACTTTGACGAAGCCTTCGCGCGGTTTGCCGCCGACGCGCTGCGTGGGAGAATCCGACGTGATGAGGTCGGGATGGTCAGCCTCGAGCTTCTTCAGCTCGTTCATCAGCCGGTCGAATTCGGCGTCGCTGACCTCCGGATCATCGAGGACGTAGTACCGGTACTCGTGATGACGAATCTCATCGCGAAGAGATTCGAGGTCGGTGTGAATGTCTTCCTTAACTTTCATTCCTAAACCAATTCACCACAGAGACACGGAGTCACGGAGAGCAAGATTCATAAAACCCTGCGGACAATCCCATTCTTGAGTACGGCGACGTTGAAGTTAATCAACAGGCCAACTTGCTTTCTGCTTAAGCGCAAAGGTAAGAAGTTGAGCATGGTGGATCGGGAGGACCTGCTCAACGGATTTCAATTCGACAACTACTGCGTCCTCAACAACAACATCAATGCGGTATCCGCAGTCGAGTGCCAGGGTCTTGTATACCACTGGAAGATTCACTTGACGCTGGAAACTCACATTCCGCAAGTGCAGCTCGTGACATAAGCACTCCTCATATGCCGATTCGAGCAGTCCCGGCCCTAGTTCCCGATGTACCTCGATTGCTGACCCGATAATTTGATCAGTAAGTTGCTCCTGAATCAACATGAGTAAAAGCCAGTTCTCCGTGCCTCCGTGGTGAAATCTCTAAGCTCCCGGTTTCCCCTCGAATAGTGGCCACAGGCGGTCGCCGATGACGGCGTACAGGCTGAACGCTGAACCGCTGTCGGAGGTTGTGCGAAAGAGCAACTCACCCCGCCCATCGCCATCGGCATCCACGGCATCGATGAAATCATATTTGGGCAGTACGTCGAGGTGCTGATTGTCGGTGGTCCGGGCAAAAACCTTGTGCAACTCGCCATATATATCTTCTCGAGCGACGAGTGTCACCACGTAAGTCAGGTCCTTGCGTGCGTTCGGAATGGTCGCGGTCGCACTCAGCACCAATACCGGCTCATTGCTGTTGATCAGGTCAAAGTATCGAAACTGAACGTTTTGCAACTCAGGGGCGGAGCCATCAGGAGAATTCTTGGTTGAAGGTTTTGGATTGATTGTTGATTCTGCCGACAGCCGTTTTGCTCTTGCCTGAACTTCGTTCGTTGCCAGCGCCAGCATCTTTTTCAGGAAGTTCTGCTCTTCTTCCGGCTTGAACTCATACGTGTAAGGGCGTGCTTCAGGCCCGCCGGCATCCGACACCGCGGGGATGAACTGGATGGGGCCTTGCAGCGGAGTCAAATCAGCATCCGGCTTGACCTGTTCATGCGAGCTTTCAGACGCAGGCTGCCGGCGCAGAATCGGGCGGTCCGGAGCGTTCACAAAAACCTGCGATTCGTCAGATGACGTATTCGTGTTCTCTTGCTTCGAAGAGCTGGATGTTTTTTCAGTGTTCGGCGACGAAGGTTTGTTGCTCGTGGAAGGTGGTGGAGGCGTAGACGGTGCGCTCTTGTCAGATTGCGGCGAGGATGACGGGTTCTCGCTTGCTTGCGGAGCACGCTTTAACTTCGGCGGACCGCCTACGTCTTCCTTTGGGGCCTTCTGCGCCTTCTTCGCTGCTTCTGCCTTTTGGCGGTCCTTATCTGCCTGAATTTGCGCCTCTGTTTCCCACTTGCCTTCAGCAACCCATGCATCCTTCTTCTGCCGGGCCCCGGAGACGGTGAACAACCCCTGCGGCGCACCCGACCTTACACCTTCGTAAACCGTTTCCGACTGCAATGCCATCGGGACGGGATCGGCCTTATATGCGCTGGCGTCGTAGAACTTTCCGTCAATCATGATGGTAACCGGCACAAGGTGGGCTTTGCCATTGGCGGCCAGTTCAATTAATCCAACTGCGCGTGGCCCCTTGCTGATGTGGCGTTTCTTTGCATATTGAGCTACCGCAGGCGGGAATGAGATCAGCAAAACTGCCGGAAAGATGACGGCCAGCACGGCTTTGCGGTATAACCGTGAACGGTATTTAAATCGCGAGGACCCCATGGAAATCAATGATAAAGCCCCTGAGTTTACTTCGCTTGACCAGAACGGAGAGAAACTCTCGCTTAAAGACTACAAAGGCAAGTGGGTTGTGCTCTATTTTTATCCACGCGCCGATACTCCCGGCTGCACCATTGAGGCCTGCAGCTTTCGTGATTCTTTTGGCAAGATCGACAAAACCGACGCGGTCGTACTCGGAGTCTCGCCGGACACGCCCAAGGACCAAAAAAAGTTCGAGGAGAAATTCAGCCTGCCGTTCACATTGGTCGCTGATGCAGATAAGAAAATCTGCAACGCATATGGTGTGATGCAGGAAAAGAACATGTATGGCAAAAAAGTGATGGGAGTGGCCCGCACCACGTTCATCATTGGGCCGGATGGAAAGATCAAGCATGTCTTCCGCAAGGTTAAGCCTGAAGGCCACGCAGATGAGGTGTTGGCTTATTTAAAGGAAGTTCAAAAGGGAGCCGCATAGCTAACGTGAACAGGGCACACCGTGCTGCCCTTGTTTATCCCTTGTCATCCTGAGCGGAGCGTAGTCATTCGCTTAGGGAATGGCTACGCGCAGTCGAAGGACCCATGCAATCTGTTCCCCCTACCGGCGGCCACAGGGAATTCTCCGCGTGGCTTTCGGTCGGAGCGCCTTTGCACTACTGTTGCAGCTCCAGGAATCCTGAAGTATTTGTATTCGGGTCTGCTTGCAACACGTACGCTTGTGAACCCGAGACTGCATACATGACCAGGTCGAGTTGTCCGCCGCCGTTGCTGAGGCTGGATGTGATTCGTCCATTGCCGCCGACCTGGTAACTTCCCGCCAGCGCGCCCGGATTCTGAGCGCCCGATCCGGCATCATTCACCAGTTCGACCATGACCGACTTCCCCTTGCCATCAAACTGGAGAGTACCGATTCGTCCTACCGAGCCGGCGTTTAGGTCAATGCCATCCATGGCCATCGCATACTGGCCGTTCATGGTTGAAGTCGAGAAGCTGGCCGACTGGAGATCGGCCGCGCCGTCTTCGACCACGCTCGCACTCTCATTGATAAAGAACGCACGCGCGGGACTGACCATCCAGCACACCAGGACGTCTCCGGTGCTAAGAGTGATGGCTACACGACCCTGCGGTGAGGGGTTGCTCGTCGTCGTTGTGGGATTTCCAGTAAAGCTGACGTTCTGCGAATAGTTCGACCCATCCTGCAGAGAGTCAAATGCGCCGGCGCTGATGGTCGCACCGCTGCCGGTGAACTGACCAACGGTTGCAATCCCGGATGGCGCAAAGGTATCGTCACCGCGACTGCCGAACGCATAGCTGCCGGAGAGGCCATTCCCGACCGTACCGGATTGCGCCTCTGCGCTGCCCGAACCGATCGCGTTGGCATCACTCACCAGCAGAACAAATTTACCGCTGTTCACAATGAAGTACAGGAAATCGGTTGTGTTATTCGAGCTGTCTTTGAACAGTCCAGTGCCAATTCCCAGTCCCGCAGGCACTCCAAGGTTCCCGGTCAAATTTGAAGACGATACAGCTGCAAGCTGGTTCTGGTCCATGCTGCCCGTCAGGTTCCCGTTGGAAATTGTGATTCCGCCGACCAGCGAGGCGGATTGTGCCGTCTGAGGATCTGCTTCTTCATGCAATCCAAACACAAATGCGCCGCTCGGGGCTGCAGCTATTGCCGTGGAATCCTGCAGTTCTGCCAGCCCTGCTCCTGTTGCGAATGCATCTGCTTCGGCCAGCTCTGCCTTTGAGCTGTTGGCCAGGGTGACGGCAAGCGAGATTTGCGTAAAGCCGCTGATGATGCCCAAACCTGTGGAATTCAGCACCACTTGCCCGGTCCCGTCATTGGCGATCGTATACGACCCGGTGAGTGAAGCGCTGCTCTGCACGGGAGCGCCGCTGCCAATCGTCGCATAATCAACACCGCCTGTGATGTTTCCGTTTCCGTCCGATGTGAGCACACCGACCTGTCGATAGGCGTCTAAGCTTCCTAAGTTCGTCAACAAAAAACCGTGGGTCTGAAACACATATGACCCTTTGAAATCGGCGTTAGTGAAATTACCGGTTTGGTGAGGAAGAATGAGCGACCCACCGCCTCCGCAACCCACGGCGGCCAGGAGTGAAGCAATTCCACCAGCAAGGCACAGCTTGCGAAATGTGATTTTGAGCAAGTTACACCGCTCCTTCACGCGTTGAGGAACGCAAAAAGCTGAGGACGTTTTCAGGATAATAAACCCACGTTTTGAAGAAAGTTGTTTTTCGACGGTCAAAAGTAACGAACGGCACAATATCCTGATGCTAGGGTGACGAACTTTACGTAGATTTACAGTAACGAATTAGTTTTGGGACATTCGTGATAGCTAAACAACCAGGGAATCCCTGGTCCTTCTTCGCGGCCGTCGGCGGAACTCCTGAGTGAGCACAGTTGCTGCGAGCAACAACGTAATCAGAATTATGGTTCCGAGCGAGATTGCGCAGTACAGACACCAGACTCCGAGCACGCGCTCCTCGATGTGGGCGAGATAGAGAGAGAACGCCAGAGCCGGAATTGCCAGGATTAGCATGGCCCGGTAGTACCGCTTCAGGGCCAACAGGCCGAGCAGGAAGTAACCTGCGATTCCGATGTCGGCTACGGGAATGCCGCGTATCAGGGCATAAGGACTGTGATTCACAATTCCGCAGTCCCAGCGGTCGTTGATGTCACAAGGGGCGTCGCCGTATGTGCGGTAATGTTCGCGCAAGGCGAGAGAAGAAGCGGCGATGCCGAGAATCGCAAGTAAAAGAAAGATGTATCGCATGTATTCAATTAGATGCGGGTACCGGCGAGTGACCACGAACTGAAATGTTTTGCAGCCAGGCACTCTCGTCCTGAACGATGAGATCGGCGGTGATGGAATCTCCCGGATGAAGCTTTTCTAGCTCGTTCTCCGGTTTGACCTGGTAGGGCATGGTCATGGCGTCCATAAAGCCGGGGATGGCTTCAGAGTCGACATTCACCATCTTTCCCCTTTCGTCGATGGACACGACTTTGCCCTTGAGCTGGTACTTCTTGCCGACGGTTGTCGATGCACTTTCCGACGACTTCCTGTTGCAGGAGATAACGGATCCTACAAGCATCGTGAGCAAAAAAAGAATGATGATTTTCATTGTTATGTGTACCTGCTTCTCTCCGTCCGCGGGAATCGATTTCTGCCCTCGTTTACTCAGCATCTCTGTGCAACCTCAGTGTCCTCTGTGTTCTCTGTGTGTGGTAAAGCTTTTGACTTGCGGCGAGTAATTTCCCATTGCAAGAAACCTACCCCCACGCAGCAGCTCAAAAATGAAACCTGTACCGCAATTCAACATAGATTTCCCTCGGGTTGTTCCAATGGAAGCCGCCGAAGGTCTCGCTATTGTCGATTTCAACACGCCGATTGGCGACATTGATTGCATTGAATGAGGCGGAAAAGCGCTCGCCGAAATTTTTGCCAAGCGAAAGATCGAACGTTGTGTGCCCCGGGAGGTAGTCACCCGGATAGGGCTGACCGGGAAAGCCATTCACGAACCCGGATCCGTAATACACGTTCGCAGAAGCGAAACTGTTCGACGGCAGAGTAACCTCTCCCCCAACGCTGAGCGTATTTCGCTGGTCGTGATCGAGGACATCGAAGTCAAGGACATCGAAGTCGGTCAGCCCTCCCGTGATCGCGCCTCCTCCCTGAATGAGCTGGTTGGAGTACGCCAAATGAAGTTGTGCCCGGCGAGCAATGCGAGGAGAGCGCAGCGTGACCTCCCAGCCGTTCACCACTGCGCGCTCGATGGTCAACGGGAAGAAGAGATTGGACTCGCCGATCACCTCATGATCAAAAAAGTTCGAGATGCCGGTGCGGAAGGTATCGGCGTCTAGGACCCATCCATGGTAGGGAATCATAACGCCAAACTGGTGCTCTTCATCGCGTTCACCGGGCAGTGTGATGAAACCGCAGTCGTTCTGTGTGCAAAAGTTCAGCAGCGTACCTGACGCCGTAACCAGCGGGGGAGCCTGAAAGTAATGTCCGTAGAAGGCTCGGAATGTCCAGTTCAGGTGTGGCACCGTCAGCGCAGCTCCAAAGCGGGGGCTGATCGCATTTTCTGAAAATCCATTCGAGCCGGAAAAATGTGTGGGTCGCATTCCGGCGGATAAGGTTAACCAGGAAACCGGTTTAAATTTTTCATCGAGGAAGAACGCAGCGAGGCCGCCATTGGGGCTCTCAATGTCGCTGAAGGGCGGGCTTCCACTGCCATCGTTGAAAATTGCCCCGAACTGCTCCTGGTTCTGCTGGTAAAAACTGTAAAGGCCTGCCTGGAAATTGTTTCGATTTGAATTGACGGCGAAGCTGACTTGGCCTCCGGCGTAAGTGGAACTGCGGTCTTGCGTTGCAGCAACCGGCGTGTCCGCGGGCGAGCTTTCGTAACGCGAAGAGTTGTAGTGGTAGAACGGCGAGACGGTCAGCATTGATTGTGAATTGAAGGTGTGCACCCAGGAAAAATTTGCCAGCGCATCGGCCTCTCGATCTGCGTCACGAAGACCAATGCTGGGGAATTGCGCCTCAAACCCGTTTTCCGGAGTCGGCGCATTTTCAATGCTATTGGGATCAGGATCGTACGGGATCTGATAGTAGTCTTTGCGCAATGAAGTCACGAGCCGTAGCTGATTTGAGGCATCAGGATTGAAGATGAAGGAGCCGAATCCGCCGTACCCGTTTTCAGCGTCATGCACCACCTGCGGAACTGGCGTCTCGATTCCGAGATTGCTGCGGTTCCCATTCACGCTTGCATAGTAGGCGAAGCGCTCGGTATGGCTGCCGAAGTTGAACTGATTGTTCGTCTGGTAAAAATTCCCGAAGCTCGCGATCAGTTCGGCTTCATTGTTGCGCTCGAATCCCGTGCGCGGCACGATATTGAAAACTCCGTAGGTCCGGTCGCCGAGTTCAGCGCTATAGCTTCCGCGATCAACTTCCATATAGTCGATGTCCTTGGGGTCGAACTGCGGCCCAATGTTGGAGGCAATATTCGTATTTGGCACAGGCACGCCATCCACCAGCCAACTCGTCTGATGCCCACCGCGAATGTGAAGCTGGTCATGCGTCATGTAAGCGCCGGGAACGAAATTTGTGATCATTGCCAGGCTGTTGGTACGGTCCGCTCCGGGAGATCTCTCGATCTGGGCGCGATCGACTAACGTCGTAGGCGTGGCCGAGTCAACCGGTGCAACTTCTGGCGCGCCGGAGACATTTACAGTTTCTGTTTTTGTCGCGACGCTGAGCGCGAGGTGCAATACCGGCTCGGAACTCGACTGCACCACAACAGCTTGCGAAAGTTGATTGAACCCGGGTGCCACGACAACAACTGTGTATTCGCCGATTGGGACGGCATTGAATTCGAACTCGCCTTCGTCATTGGTATTTGTGCTTTTTGCCCACTCGGACGAATTCGCGCGCAACATCACCATCGCGCCCTGCAGCGGACGGTGTTGCGGATCATGAACAATGCCGCGCACAGATCCGAAGATGGTGGCGTGGGCAATGGCCGGAAACTGTGAAATCAACAATAAAATAGCGAACTTGCGTGCCATTTACTCTCCTCAGTTCGCGCACGCGACTCCGCGCAGAATATGTTCAATTTCTGGCGGCGTTGTGCGAGCGTGAGAATTCTTGTTTTTGAGGACACGGGCGCCCTGGCCCGGTTAACTAATCAGAGAAGAGAAACGGGAGGCGCGCGGGCGGAAAGATCGTGCCTTGCAGAGCCTACATAAAAGGAAATCGATCTCAGTTCCAGGACACTGTGAGTTGCAGGCGAACCGATGCGAAATACCGGAGGCTGAAAACCCACGATCGTGCCCGGGAGAAGCGGTGTTGAGTAGGGGCAGGGACTTGCCTTTGAATGAAATCCGGCCTCGCTTGTCCCCTGACAATGATGTGCGCCCGCCCGGCGGCAGCAGGCGTGAAGAGAACCTTGATCGGCAGCCAACAGGGGCGCGAAGAGTCCTGCGTAGATTGCAGCGAGCGCGAAATGGGCCGCAATGCGTCGCATGGATTTGAACAAAGATGTTAACAGGTTTGCGCAGCCGACATGCAATCAGCTTGTATGTTCGAGCTGACCTACTGTCGCACTGCCCAGGCCAGCCCGTCCGGCTCGCCGCCAACGTCGATGTGGCCGATGACCTGCAAAGTCTTAATATCAACAACGGCGACATAATTGTCGGGACCGCAGGAAACGAAGACGCGTCCGCCATCGGGATCGACCAGAATGCCGGCTGCGCCGTGTCCGATGGGCACGCGTTTGAACTCTTTGCGCGAGACGGCATCGTAAACCACCAGCTCGCCCCCGCGCAGGCTGCTGATGAAGACGAGCTTGCCATCGGGGCTGAACTTGAGCCGGTTCGAGGCGGGAATTTTCGCGTCGAGCGTGGCTGTGACTTGCTTCGTGGCGAGATCGATAATCGAGAGTGTGCCGTCCTGTGCGTTCGCCGTCCACAGTTCGCGCCCGTCGGGCGAAACGTCGAAGCCTTCGTCTCCTTTGCCGACGGGAATGACAGTTTGCCCCCAGGTCATTGCCTCTGGCGGAGGAGGAGGCGCGGGCATTCCCGCTTGCGGGGATGGTCCACGAGGCTGCACTGCGCCTTGCTCGAGAATGCTGACTGTCCCGGAGATGACGTTCGTCGTGTAGACGCGCTTTTCGTCCGCAGTGACATAGAGCATATGCGTGCGGTTCTGGCCGGTGCCCATGATCCAGTCGATGCGGTTCGTCGCCGGGTCAACGCGGGCGATGGCCTTCGCGCCTTCGGCTGTGAACCAGACCTTCCCGCCGGCAAA
>DATBIE010000034.1:0-6583 GCA_036557105.1 Terriglobales bacterium | reverse complement strand
GACGATTCAGTTGCGGCACATTATTGCGTTTGGACCGGTAATCACCGACCCAAATATCCTCAAACCATTCTTGTCGGCAAGAGGTCACAATCCTGCAGAAGTCGAGAAGATGCACCAGGCGTGGTCAAAATCGGTTTGGCTGCAAGTGACGCTTTGGACGGAGCCTTACACCAACTCACAAGTCGCACCGAACGAGTGGTAAATTCTCGTTTGCCAGTTTCCCTTGTTTGCTAGATCTGGGAACATTCCTCACCGGACAGGATGGAGTACACTCACCTAACGCCGTACAGGTTTGTGGAGGCGCATGTGAGCTACACCATCCTGTTATGCCTCGCGTTCGCGGTTTGCGCAATGCCCAATTTCGCGTGTCGGATTGCTGAAGCACAAACTGAGTCGTCGACATCAAGCTCGAATCCATACACGATAGAGTTGGCTGCAAAGAATAAGTGGGTTGATACAAAGATTGACCTCCGCAGTGGAGCGAAACTTCGATTCACCGCCACCGGGCAGATTACATATGCGGCCGAGAACTCCTATGGTGGAAAATTACGAACTGCCGGAACATTCGGACCGGACGGTCTTCCTCGAGGATTTGCCGACCTGGTGCATCAATATGCGGTGTCGAGTGCTGGCCACGGCGCTTTGATCGGTCGTATTGGCTCTGAATCCTACTCGCAGGCTTTCTTGATCGGCGCAAACAAAGAGTACGAAGCGCCGGTCGGAGGCAGGTTGTTTCTGGGGATTAATCAGAGTGAAAAAGATGCATCGGCCGCAACAGGAAGTTTTCAAGTCAAAGTTGAGATTTTGGCCGAGGGTTCAGGTGAGACGACTGCTCTGGGCGGTCCGGTCGAAACCGAAGTTGCCGGTGTCACGCCTGAGCTACTGAGCAAGATCCCACGCCGCGTGAGCGATCAGTCACACAATCCCGGCGACATGGTGAACGTCTTAGTTGTGGGAACTCAGGACCAGCTGATTCAGGCTTTCACGACGGCGGGATGGGTGCAGGTAGACAAGACCGTGAGCACCACTGCGGTAAACGCGTTGCTCGGCTCTCTACAGAAGAAAGACTATTTGACCATGCCGATGAGCATTCTCTATCTTTTTGATCGCGCTCAGGATTACGGATTTGCTCACGCTGAACCGGTCCGAGTAGCGATGTCTCGCAATCATCTGCGAGTCTGGAAATCTGAGTTAATGATCGAGGGACGTCCCTTATGGTGCGTAGCGGCTACGCACGACATCGGATTCGAGCGGGACCAGCGCAACAATGGTCTCACGCACAAAATCGATCCTGAGATTGATGGTGAACGTGAATTCGTGAACGGGACCCTGTCCGGTACCGGCCTCGTGCTCCAACGCGCTCACGTCACGCCCGCCGATGCGCTAACTACCGCGAAAACTGCCACTGGTGGGGAGTTTCATTCCGATGGACGCATTCTCGTGCTCGTGCTGAAAGATACATCCAGCAAAACCAACTGATCGGCTGGCTGCGAGACTTGTTTATAACTTGATCCGCATTTCATTGCCGGGTTGGAAGCCCAAGGACTGATAGAGGCTTCGGCCTTCGTCGCTGGCGTGCAGGATCACGAAGTCAACCTTATTGACGTTGCACCAGTCAAGCACTGCATCCAGCAATCGGCGAGCTATGCCGCGTCGGCGAAATTCAGGCGCCGTGTAGACGTTCAGAATGTTCCCCCGACGCGGATTCGATCCCACCATATGCGGCGGCCAATCCATCAGCCACAGCGCCCGGGATCGAAATCTACTGAACTGTCAGATTCCATGCCGCGAGAAGGCATGATTCAGCTGGCCGGGCTCGGGGTTCAGGCTTTGTAGATGTGACTAAAGTGACCTGCTGCCTTCACCCGCTGCTGCCTATAATCAAAGACGCACTTCCCCTGCCGATCTAGCAAATATGCCCGAAAAGAACGTCGAAGAAATCGTCCGCACTGCTGTTACCGAGGCGCTCGACCGCCAGCTGCCTTCTTTCCGGGAAACTATTGTGCAGGAAGTACTTAGGGCTGTGGGGTCGCGACTGGGGGGCCAGCCATCCGCAAGTGGCGGCATGGCGGGACTGCAAAAAGCGATTTCCACCATTCAATCGGGTACGACACAAAAAGAAATCCTCCGTGCGCTGCTCGATAGTACGGTCCTCTACTCAGGTCGTGCGGCGTTGTTCGTAGTGAAAAACGGGGCCGCCACGGGATGGCAGGGAGCCGGTTTCTCCAGCAATGATGCGATCAGAGAGTTTGGATTGGACGTCAGTTCTGACGTGGTGGTGGATGTACTGCAATCGCGGACAGCCAGAGACGGCGCGACGTCTGAATTCGATGAACATTTCGTATCCAAATTCGGTTCACCGTCTGACCACAAATTCACATTGCTGCCACTGTTGTTGAAGGACAAAGTCTCTGCCCTTGTTTATGCAGACTCCGGGTCGAATGGTGCTGCTCTCGATTCCACTGCACTCGATGTCCTGGTCAAAGCGACCAGCGCATGGCTGGAAGTGATTTCACAGCGCAAGCAGGCGCATAAGGAAGAAACCCCTGAGGCGGAGATGCACACGGCGCCGCAGGTCAACGATCCGTTCGCTGCGCACGCGCCATTACACACCGCAAGAGCGCAACACGTTCCTGAACCAGCCGCGGCTATGTCTGCTGCCGCTGCTTCGGGATCAAGCGTCTCCAGCGCCGCGAAACTGAGCGCTGAAGACGCTGAAGTTCATCGCAAGGCCCAGCGTTTCGCGCGGCTGCTCATGGATGAGATCAAGCTTTACAATCAGGCAAAAGTTTCCGAAGGCCGCAAGCACAAAGATCTATACGATCGTTTAAAGGAAGACATCGAGAAAAGCCGTACCACGTATCAAAAGCGTTATGGAAATACATCCGCTGCGAGCGCAGACTATTTCAATCAGGAATTGATTCGCAGTCTCGCGGAAGACGACGTTTCTCTCCTGGGTAAAAATTTTCAGCGGTAAAAAGTTCAAGCCCGAAAACTTTCAACGGGGAAGCAGTACTGCTGCTTTCATCAGCATCTTAACTAATTAATAATTAAAACCGTGTGGGACTTCCGCCTTTCAATTTTTCTGTCGACGCTGCTTTCGGTGCTTGCGTGTCCCCCTGTCCTGTCCGCGAGAAAAGCTGCTGACTCACCGCCCCGCACGAGTTCCGATGCGAGCTTTTCATCGGACCACGCGACCGCGAACTCCAAGGCAACGGCAAAACATAATGACGAAAAATCGTCATCTTTGAAGAAGAAATCCCGAAAAAAGACAGAAAGTAGAAGCAGGCGGAAGCCTAAACGCCCGAATAGGTCTCTCCGCAGCTCATCTCGCTTCCGGAAAATGCAAAGGGCATTTGTGGCGTCAACGACACTCAAGCCGATGGCGTTGCAGCTCCTGCAGAATCGTACCCCGGCCGCCTACGCTGGAGTTGAAAGCTATGCGCGGAAACATCCTTCAGATGAAGCCGGTCCGCTGGCTTGGCTGGCCGTGGGATACGCCTACTTCCTGGATGGCAAGTTTGCGAATTCCATTGACGCCTTAGGTCATGCCAAACCGCACGCGGGAGAAATCGGTGACTATGTGGACTACTATCTCGCCAGTTCGGAACTGCAGAGCGGCCATGCAGCCCAAGCTGTAGTTCTAATCAGCAAATTCGAGGAGAACTTTCCGAAATCGCTGTTGGTCCGTGACGCACGCGTGCTCTATGCCAATGCTTTAATAGCAGCCAACCAGGAGAAAGAAGCCGTTGCCTTATTGGAGAAAGACCGCCAGCCCATCCGCGCTGATCTCGAACTAGCCCTGGGCCGCGCGTACGATGCTGCCGGTGAACCGGCAAAGGCCGTCGCAGTTCTTAGACATCTGTATTTCGAACTGCCGCTTAGTTTCGAGGCAAGCGCGGCAGAACCGGAATTGCAAAAATTGGCTTCGGCGCCCGGAGTTCCCCAGCCGAGCTTCGGCGATGAGAAGAGTCGTGCCGACGCACTGTTCCGTGCCAGGCGGTATCCAGATGCCACAGACGCATATCGCAATCTTTTAGACAGGGCCACTGAGACCGTCAAGCCCGAAATTCAACTTGCGCTGGCCGAGTCGCTGCATCGTTCCGGGCATGATCGTGACGCGAAAAAATTGTTAGAGTCGATCCAGCCGGCAACTTCTGAAACGGCTGCGCGCCGGCTTTATGACATCGGCGAACTCCAACGCGCTGACGACAAGGACGACGACTTCATCAAAACAGTCGATGACATTCGTAAGACTGCGCCTACCAGTCCCTGGCTTGAGCAGGCGCTACTGTATGTCGGCAACATCTACTTGTTGCGCAATGATTACGACCGGGCCATTGATGCGTATCGCGAAATCGAGACACGTTTTCCTAGCGGCGCTCGGGCGCCCTATGCTCACTGGAAGGTGGCATGGCTCAGCCTTCGACAGGGCCGCGCAGCTGAAGCCAAAACCGGTTTTGAAAAACAGGTCGAGCTGTACCCCGACTCCTCCGAGGTTGCGGCGGCGCTCTACTGGCGCGCACGCCTGGCCGAAGAGGATGGCGATCAGGCGATGGCCAGTGCTTATTATCAGAAAATTTCCGACCGTTTCCGCAACTTCTACTACGGTCCATTGGCGCGTGAACGCCAGAGCAAGCTTAAGGTGGACGACCCGCCACACTATGCCATTCTGGATCGCGTTCCGCCAATTACCGGCATCGACAAGATCACTGATACCGCTCCTCCCCAGGACGATTTGAGGTTAGAGAAGGCGCGTGTACTTGAAAATGGGGGTCTGATTGATTTTGCCATTCGCGAAGTCAAAGCCGCAGCTGAAAGTGACGACGCAAGCTGGCTTCCGGCGGAAATCGCCCGCATGTATCAGGATTGCAACCGATATGACGCCGCTGTCGAGACGTTAAAACATGCCGTGCCAAACTATTTTGCCGTGGACCTCAGCACCCTGCCACGCTCGTATTGGGAAGCCCTGTTTCCACGCCCCTTCTGGAATGATCTAAAGCGCTTCTCAACCGAAAATGGCCTTGATCCATATTTAGTGGCGTCGCTCATTCGTCAGGAATCAGAATTTAACCCGAATGCGGTTTCCAATAAGAGCGCGCTCGGTCTTATGCAACTACTGCCGAAGGTCGGAAAGGGTGTTGCCAAGGAAGTCAAGCTAAAGCATTTTTCTACGCCAAGACTCTTTACGCCGGCCATTAACCTGGAACTCGGAACGAAATATTTCCGCTCTATGGTCGACCAGTTCGGCGGCTTCGAATACGCGCTGGCGGCCTACAATGCCGGCGACAATCGCGTGAAAGACTGGCAATCGGCGGGAAAATATCGTGACGTACAGGAATTTGTGGAATCCATCCCCTTCACTGAAACTCGCGAGTACGTCGAAGCCATCATGCGAAATGCGAATGTGTATCGCCAGTTGTACGGAAATCCCTAAAGGCAGAACTACCTACTTCGCGGTTGAAATTGTCGAGCAACCTGCCCACGCTATCATGTTCCTTCATGTTTTCACGCCGCACGGGCTGGAACCTCGAACCAAATCGGCTGACGCTCGCTCATCAAGCTGCGCAGAGCTCAGGTCGCAAAATTCTCGACTTGACCCTCTCGAATCCCACCCGTGCTGGTTTTGAATATGACGAGTCTGAGATTCTCAACGCCTTGAGAAATTCAAAAGCACTTGACTATGATCCTCGACCGAAAGGCCTGCTCAGCGCGCGAGAAGCCGTGGCCGAATACTACTCGAGGAAAATCGACCCGGAATCTCTTATCCTCACCACCGGCACCAGCGAGGGCTATTCATACGTTTTTCGGTTGCTGTGCAATCCAGGCGACGAGATGCTCGTTCCCAAGCCCAGTTATCCGCTTTTCGATTTCCTTGCCGATCTTCAGGACGTGAAACTCGTTCCGTATTCGCTGATTTACGACCACGGCTGGCAGATAGATTTCCATTCTCTCGAACAGGCTTGTACCGAAAACTCGCGGGCGGTTGTGCTCGTTCACCCAAACAACCCTACTGGCTCGTATGTGAGTAACCAGGAGCGCGAACACTTAAATGAATTCTGCAAGCGACATAATCTGTCGCTCATCGTGGATGAAGTCTTTCTTGACTACGCTCACAATGGCGAACCACAACCGAGTTTTACCGCCACTTGTGAAGTCCTCACTTTCACCCTGAGCGGCCTGTCAAAAATTTCCGCCCTACCCCAAATGAAGATGTCGTGGATCGTCATCAGCGGGCCTTTATCGCAAGTTTCGGAATCGATGGAGAGAGTGGAGATTATTGCCGACACATATCTTTCGCCCAACGCCCCTGTTCAGCTCGCAACGCCGGTTTTGCTCGCACAACGAAACATGATTCAGCCGCAACTGCTGCGGCGTATTCACGCCAATCTGACAGAGCTTGACCGGCAACTAGCCTTGCAGCATTCATGTTCTCGATTCGATATTCAAGGCGGATGGTACACGGTACTGAGAATTCCCGTGACTCAATCCGATGAGGATTTCGCAGTCGGCCTGCTGGAGCGACACTCCGTTCTCGTCCATCCTGGCCATTACTACGATTTCCCGAGCGAGGGATATCTGG
>DATBIE010000033.1:0-6427 GCA_036557105.1 Terriglobales bacterium | reverse complement strand
GCTGCCGCTGGCGCACTTTTTGCTTGGCGAGATTCATCTGTTCAAGTCGCAAATTCCAGAAGCGGTCGCGGATTTTCAGGCGGAGTTGTCCCTGAACCCCGCGCATGCTGAGTCTTATTACAAGCTGGCCGACGCGTACTCCCGCATCCAGAAATTCAATGACGCGGAAAGATTGCTGCAACGGTCGATCTGGCTGGATCCGACTTCAACGGGGCCTTATGTGCTGATGGGAAAAGTGCTCGAGAAGAAAGGCGAGCCGGAGTTGGCAGTGCGGGCACTACGCCGCGCGGCGGCGATGGACCCCAACAATGCCATCACGCATCATCTGTTGGGACAGGCATACCGGGATCTCGGCAAAACCGAAGATGCAGAACGCGAGTTGAAACTTGCCGCACAACTCGAGAGCTCGGCGAATTCCAGATGACACTCGACAAAAGCGCCAAAGATTTTAACCGCAGAGATCGCGGAGAACCTGCAGAGGTCGCAGAGAACACCGTGAGAAATTTAGTAGACCTTTGCTGCTCAACTCAGCAGAAAATCGATATTCTTCGCTAGGTGTTTGCTCGATGTTCGTGTTAGAAATGTAGGAATTTCAAACTAAGTTGCGAGGTCTAAGTTCGACCTATGGCGATGACAAGCACCACGAATAATGCCTCGGTACAAACGCCTGCTGGATCGCATGCAAGTTATGGGCCGGCGCTGGCTGTACTCACTACTCTCTTCTTTATTTGGGGCTCGCTCACGTCGCTGAATGACGTGCTGATCCCATTTGCGCAGCACGTGTTCAGCCTGAACCTCGCGGAAAGCATGCTGATACAGACCGCATTCTTTCTCGCGTATTTCGTCATTTCCCTACCTGCGGCGAAGATTATCGACTGGATTGGGTATAAGCGCGCGATCATTGTCGGACTCAGCACGATGGTCGCCGCATGTTTGCTCGTATATCCGGCGGCGAAAATTCCGTCGTTTCCATTTTTCTTGACCGCGCTGATGATTCTCGCTGCTGGAATCACCGTGCTGCAGGTGGCGGCGAATCCTTATGTTGCGGTGCTGGGAAGACCGGAAACAGCATCGAGTCGATTGAACCTGACGCAAGCGTTCAATTCGCTGGGCACCGCGGTTTTTCCGTGGGTGGGCGCACGGTTGATTCTTGGCGAGACAGTCAGCGCGGCGGCGCAGGCCGCTTCGCAGGATGCGGTGATCAAGTTGTACGTGTATTTCTTCGCGATCCTGCTTGTCTTGCTGGCAATTTTGTTCGCGGTATTTCGGCTTCCGAAGATGGAAGCCGCGGAGCGCCACGGAGAGAAGATCAACGACTCAATCTGGAAGCATCCCAACCTGCCACTTGGCGCGATCGCCATTTTTGTTTATGTCGGCGCGGAGGTCGCGATTGGGAGTTCGATTGCGAATTATCTGGCGCTCGACAATATCGGGCAGTTCGCTCGAGACATCGCGGATCCCGCCGCGCGGTATCACGCGGCCCTGGCGATTGCTGCACGCTACATTTCGCTCTACTGGCTGGGAGCGATGGTAGGCCGCTTTATCGGTTCAGCGGTGCTCCAGAAGGTGAAGACTTCTGTCGTGCTGGGACTTTGTGCAGCGGTGGCGGCTTTGCTGGTGGTGGTTACGGTTCTTAGCAGCGGGCATTTTGCCATGTGGACGGTGCTATCAATTGGGCTTTTCAACTCGATCATGTTCCCATCCATTTTCACGAGCGGCATTGCTGAGCTTGGGCCGCTTACTGGCGATGGCTCCGGCCTACTCAACATGGCGATCGTCGGCGGGGCAATTATCCCGTGGGTAGTCGGCAGAATTGGAGACGCGATCAATCACGCCTACTATCCGTCGATGATCCAGGGCGAAACCAGCTGGGGACAAGGCATTCACTACGCCCTGATTCTTGCGGCACTCTGCTATTTGTATATCCTCTATTACGCGGTGAGCGGGTCCAAGCCGAATAGCGAGCGTTACGGTAAGGCGGAGGCGCGCTCATAAATTGAGAAAACGCGTATTCGTAGGGGTCGACGTCGGCGGGACAAAAGTGGCCGCCGGATTGGTAGATGTGAGCGGTGAAATCCTCACCCAGGTCCGGGTGGCGATGGTTTCGAATTCTTCCGCCAAGCGTGGACTGCAGTCCGTGCTCTCCGCGATCTCACATGTGATTCCACAAAAAGCCGACGCCGTTGCGGGAATCGGTATTTGCGCACCCGGGCCGCTCGATCCGAATACAGGAATTATTCTCAATCCCCCTAACGTTCCATGCTGGCGCAACTATGCCCTGGCGGCGGCGGTGCAGAAGCTGCATCACGTCCCAGTGAAGGTAGATAACGATGCGAATGCGGCAGCGTTGGCGGAAACGCGGTGGGGAGCGGCGCGAGATTATCGCAACGTCTTCTACGCAACGATCGGGACTGGCATCGGAACCGGCATTGTATTCGATGGGAAGATTTATCACGGGCGCACAGGCGCAGCAGGAGAAGGCGGGCACGTGAGCATCGATCATCGCGGGCCAATGTGTGCCTGCGGGAAGCCCGGCTGCATTGAAGTGTTTGCGTCGGGAACGGCGGTGGCCCGCCGTGCGCAGGAGGAAATTAATTCTGGGGCGAGCTCAAGGATGCTTGAAATAGCAGGCGGAGATCCGGCAACCATCACAGGCACGATCGTGGGCAAGGCGATGAAGCTGGGTGATCCGCTGGCGAAGAGAATTGTGACGGAGGCAAGTGAAAAGATTGCGTTGTGGTTGAGCAATATCATCGACTTGCTCGATCCTGAAGTGGTTGTGATCGGCGGAGGGGCCGCAGCCCTCTATGCGCCAATGTTCAGCAAGGTCGGTGAATTGATCTCACGATATTCAGTTAACCCGCGGGCAAACGAAGTCCCGATCGTTTCTGCCCGATATGGCGCCGATACCGGCATTGCTGGTGGCGCGGCGTTGTGTTCATGACTTAAGTTCCAAAAAGCTGTGGAAAACCACGCAAGATGCACTTCTGAGTATTGACCTTCTGTGTAGTTCAAAGCACCATGAGCCAAATGAGAGTTCCTGATCCGGGGAACTCGTGCGCCTCTGAAAACGGCGCTGCACCATCCCGAGGAAATCAAATCCGTTGGAGGTTGAGATGTTGGGGCGCATTACGTTGTCTGTTCTAGCGGCAATCTTCTTCCTGAGCACGTCTGGTCTATTGCATGCCGAAAACGAGGTGATGGCTGAACTGCAGTTTGTCGCGCACAATCGCGCGGAAAAGACTGCGGGCGTGTGGGTCGATGGCCAGTATGTCGGCTATGCCAAGGAACTCAAAGGCCATAAGAAAGTATTACTGCTTCCTGGTAAGCACGAAATCCTTGTGCGCCAACCGTGGTACAAGGACTACACAGAAGAGGCCGTGCTCGAACCCGGCGAGGTGCACGTCGTGAGTCTCTCGCTTGTGAAGGATGGGCTGGCGCCAGCGAAAGGCGCGACCGGAGAATTGAAAATTTCAGCATCGCCGGACCGAGCGGCGGTTTTTGTGGACAACCAGTTCACTGGACACGTGAACGAATTTGATGGAATGGGAAAGGCGATGCTACTGACTCCCGGGAAGCATCACGTGCGAATTGCGTTGCCGGGATATCTTCCGTTTGAAACTGTCGTGGACCTGCGTGCACACCAGAAGCTGAAGATTGAAACCGCGCTGGTGAAGGGAAGCATTACGGATGCGGGATCGTTGGTAAAGCAGAATTAATGTCACGCTAGTCTGAAGACAACTACCAGAAGCAATCTGCGCGCCGCAAAAAAGCCCGTCCAAGCGATAAAGACTTGGACGGGAACATTCGAAACCGATCCCTCCCAGGGATGCCCATGTCTGATGGTTTCGAATCACTGACCTTCGCAACTGACGTTATTGTTCCAGTCAACGTAAGCGCCATTCGGATTGTCACGCCACGCCCACACGTGCAGTTCGAAAAAGGACGGAATTCCGAACCGGTTCGGTGAGCCGACGAACTGGAAGTCCTGACCTTCGAGCTGGGGTGGATTGTTGTCATTGTTGGCGAGCCACGTCTCGGCGTCTACGATGTACTCAACCCCTACCAGGCGGCGCGCATTTCCTACAGGTTCGTAGATCAGCGCTTCCGGCGTGTACTTGTTCAAAACGCCATCGCCTACCAATCCCAGGTTGAGGTAGTGAATGCCCATGGCCCCGTGGTCCGGCCCAGTGACGCATCCGAATGCCGGCGCGTAACCGGCATCTTTCGTATTGTTGACATTGATGAACTGCGCCGTGTTAGCCCGAACTATCTGGACGAGCTTCGATGGAGCCTGGTGATGATCGTGGCCGGAATCACCGGCAACAGCGAGAATGGGCGCAGCCACTACGAGCGCGTTGAGCACTGCGATGCGCAACATGCCCGAGACAGATTGCAGAACTGGAGTTGAACTTCCTTGCGTCATAGGTTTTTCCTTTCAAATTGAAATCGAACATTGCTGGCGCTTGAATTAAGCGCCGGTTGTTGGGTCGATGGTCTTGCTGATCTGAGTGATTCTGGCGGCAGGAAAACCGCTGATTTTAGCGTGTTTGCGGATGATGGATTCGTCTTCCGCCAGATACACGCAGAACATCTTGTCGTTCGTAATAAACGACTCCTGCCACTGAATTTCTGACCCGAGCTGATCGAGCACTTCATTGGACTTCGCTGCTGCTTCGCGTAGCTGCTGTCCATTTAAGTTCCCGACCTTCGGAATTTCTCTTTCGATCATGTACTTCTTCATAGCTGCCTCCTCGTATTCATCGAACTTGAGCATCCGCTCGCGGATTCGAGGAGTTTGTTGCCCCTACATGCGCTGCGTTGTTACCGCGATGGGCACGCCGTTGGCCACAGAATCGAAAACCGGCGAGTGGCTGGTCCCCAGGCGCACGATTTCTTGCAATTGCTCGTCTGGAACGTCCGCTTTGATCTTGAAATTGACGCGAATGCCCTGGTATCCCTGCCGAACGTTCTTGTCGAGCTCGAGAAACCCGTGCAGGTCGATGTCACCTTCGAGCGAGGACTCGACTTCCTCGATCTGAATGCCTCGCGCGGCGGCGTGATACACCATGGACGTAGTCAGACAGGACGCGAGCGCGTGCAGCAGGTACTCGACCGGATTCGCCGCCTTGTCCTGACCGAGCAGAACAGCCGGCTCGTCGGCGTGAAGCACGAATGCCTTGGGATGCGAGAGACTCTGGTTCGCGCCGGAAAATGTGTCCACCGTTGAGGTGTTCTCGCTGCCACCTTCCCATTGATTTCGAATACGGAATTTGAACTTCGCCAGCGTTGGGGCGGCTTTAATGGCGTCGATGGTTGTAAAAAGATCGTCAACCATGACGCCGTTGACCACCGTTGAGAATTTTCTTGCGGTTGCCATACTTTCTTCCTACCCTCCCTTTGCTTTCGGACTAAACTGCTTTCCGATAGTGCGAAAGTAAACGCAGAATTCGCTTGCAACAAGATGGCAGATTTGCCATCCTAAGTAGGTAATTAGGCCACTTCTAGTTAGGATAGATTTCCCCATGGGCGTGATTCTGAGGTGCAACATGAAAGACATCACAGTCCTTCTTCTAGACCAGATGTTCTCGTCAACCGCGATTGGACCGGCAGAGGTGTTCCGTCACGCCGGCTCGTTGTGGAACATTCTGACGGGAGGGAGCAGCGCTCCCAGCTTCCACGTGACCACGGCTTCGGCGGACGGCCGCCCAGTCCGGTGCGACGGCGATATTCAAATCCAACCGAACGTCGCTTTGAATGATGTCGGAAAAACAGATCTGATTTTTGTCCCCACGACTGGGCTCAGCGTGGACGATGTGGTGGAACGCAACGCGGCGATCGTGCCATGGCTAAAGCGTCGCAGCACGCGCGGGGTGGCGATCGCAAGCGTGTGCTCGGGTGTAGGTTTGGTGGCGGCCGCTGGCTTGCTGGACGGTAAACGGGCTACAACACACTGGGGATTGGCGGAGCGGTTCCGCGAAAAATACCCCAAGGTGAAGTGGATGCCGGAACTGATGGTGACCGAAGACCATGGTTTCTATTGCGGTGGTGGGGTGAACGCTTCCCTCGATCTCAGCATTTATCTGGTGGAGAGATTCTGCGGGCACGAGATCGCGATGCAAACTGCGAAGGCTCTGTTGATTGAAACTCCGCGCGCCTGGCAGTCAGGGTTTGCGATCGTTCCACTCAAGACCGACCACACCGACGATCATATTTCCAGCGCGCAGGAGTGGATGCACAAAAACTTCTCGAAGACTTTTCCGTTGGAAGATCCGGCCAAGCGAGTGGGTATGAGTGTTCGTAATTTCGTGCGCCGATTTAAGACCGCAACCGGGGATCCCCCGCTTATTTATTTGCAGAAGCTGCGTGTCGCGGCGGCTAAGCGGATGCTCGAGAACAGTCACCGCTCAATGCAGGAGATCAGCGA
>DATBIE010000032.1:0-6047 GCA_036557105.1 Terriglobales bacterium | reverse complement strand
GCAGGCGGACATACGCCGTCACGATCCCGTCTCGAAGAATTCTAGTTTTTACTACGGCGCCGAAGGAATTCACGAGAGCATTGCCAGCAACAATCTCGGCAACCATGAACGCAGCCGTGGTGCGGTTTATCTTGACTACGACGTTCGCGTGCTGCGGCGATTTTCTTTCTCGGTAGGCGGGCGCGAAGAAATCTTCAGTGCCTCTCATCGCGAGTTCAGCCCTACAGCATCTGCGGGTGTGTGGCTTCGTCCGGGATTGAAGCTTAAGGGAAGCGTCAGCCGCGCATTTCGCTTACCCAGCTTTACCGATCTGGAATATCACGATCCGGCAAATTTGGGAAACCCCACGGTTGGTCCTGAAACAGCATGGGGCTACGAAGGCGGTCTTCTTTGGAATCCCGGCAGCCGGCTGAGCACAGAGATAACTGTGTTTGAGCGTCGGGATCAGAACGTTATTGATTACGTTTTGCGTGCCTGTTCTGCGATTCCCGCCGATCAGCTTCCACCTGGCACGTCATGCTCAATGCTGGCTGCGGATGTGTATCACGCAGAGAACCTTCAACGCCTGAATTTTTTTGGGGTGGAAACCTCCGCTGAATTGCGGCTGCCGCATGATGGGCGGCTTCAATTTTCCTATACAGCGTTGCGCGGAGCACAGCAGTCCTTGGGCGCACTGCAAACAAAGTATGTCTTCAACTATCCGGCAAATGATGGCATGGTCGCCTGGACCGGCCGTCTTCCTGGACGGATGATTGCGCGTACTCGCATTGGCTTGGTAGATCGCCTTGCGCGCGATCCCTACGGCTTATGGGATGCCGCCGTCATGCGGGAGTTCCCGCATTTCGCGGCACATATGGTGCTCTCGAACCTGACCAATACCGGCTACGAAGAAATCCCAGGAGTGATTATGCCGGGGAGAAGCATCATCTTCGGACTGGACTTTTTCTTGCGCGAACGATAGTGGTGAAAACGGCAGGGCAGACGGTTCTCGCCATTAACATTCAGTCTATTCGCCATTTATTCGCCAGGGATCGGCTGGCTGAAAGTCCCCGATCTACCTGATCGCGACCGGAAGCCGCTCGCGAGATCATAAAGCTGGAGGTCAACGTGCGGGGTTGCATCCGAAGAAACGAATTGCTGAAACCGGATTTACTGAGTGAAACGGTTCTGACATTAATGGGCGCGGCGATTCTTATTTTTCTAGTGTCCACGCTGTGGCTGGCGATGATCGCACGCTGAGGTTTCCAGGCTTATGCGGCCTATGTCGCGACAAGAAGCATGCCCTACAGATTCAATCAAAATGAGTAGGTGGTAGGCACGTGGGGACTCGAACCCCAGACCTCTACCGTGTCAAGGTAGCGCTCTAACCAACTGAGCTACGCGCCTACAGAGCAGATGTTATTGGCATTCTAGCATCTGCGGATGAATGCGATCTCCATCGCTCCGCTCACGCTCTTGTTGCCGCGGACATTCGCTCTCGAGTAGTCTTAACGATTTCCACGAACTTCCGCGCATTGTCGACAATTATTTCGCGTTTCCCTGACTTCAACGCATCGGACTGTACCAGTTCACTGCCAACACCTAAAGCTTCAGCGCCGGCTTGCAGGAACTCGGCAGCGGTGTTCAGGTTTACGCCACCGGTGGGCACCAGCGGAATCTGCGGCAGAGGTCCTTTGAGAGCCTTGATGTACTTTGCCCCGCCGACCTGACCGCAGGGAAAAACTTTCACGAAGTCCGATCCTGCCTTCCATGCTTTCACAATTTCGGTGGGCGTCAGCGCGCCAGCCATGATTAACATCCCTTGCTTGACTGCAAATTCGATGGTCTCAACATTCAGCGCCGGACTGACCAGAAATTCGGCTCCAGCATCGCGGCATTGTCGGGCTGAGTCCGCGTCGAGCACAGTTCCGGCGCCGATGAGCACCCCGGACGAATTCGATTTTGAAAGTTCGCGAATAACTTCGATCGCGCCCGGCACCGTCATTGTGATTTCAACAACTCGAATTCCGCCTTCCGCGACCGCTTCGGCCGCCATGAGAGCATCGCGCTGCGATGACGCGCGCACGACCGGCACAATGCCAATTTCGATGATCCGATTGTGAACTGATTTCTTGTCCATGGCTCCCGAGTTCAGCGCGCGATCCGCGCTCCGCCTCCTTTCATAGTCTGTAACACTTCCTTCAAGGTTGCCATGCTGGTATCGCCGGGTGTGGTCATGGCCAGCGCCCCATGTGTCGCGCCGCATTCCACCGCCCATTGAGGCCCTTCTCCGGCAAGAAAGCCATAGATCAGACCCGAAGCAAAAGAATCGCCACCGCCCACCCGATCGAAAATCTCCAGATCTTCCCTGTTCTTCGCCTGATAAAACTCGCCATCGGCATAGCAGATCGCGCCCCAATCGTTGCGCGTAGCGGTCTTTGCCTTGCGCAGAGTGGTCGCGACAACATCGAAAGGATAATGTTTCACCGCCTGTTTGATCATCTGTTTAAAGCCTTCAATTTCCAAATGAGAGAAGTTCTCGTCTAATCCGGGAATTTCATATCCAAGCGCTGCCGAAAAGTCCTCTTCATTACCGATCATCACGTTGACATGCGGCGCAATCAGCTTGTTAACTTCCTGCGCTTTCTTCTTCCCGCCAAGAGTTTTCCAGAGAGATGGCCGATAGTTGAGATCGTAAGAAACTACAGTCCCATATTTCCGCGCCGACTCGATCGCTTCGAGGGCAACCTCCGGAGTGGAAGCGGAGAGAGCGCAGAAGATACCACCGGTGTGGAACCAGCGTGCGCCATATTTTCCGAAGATTTCATTCCAGTCTATGTCACCGGGCTTGAGCTGTGAAACCGCGGTGTGACCGCGATCATAAGATCCGAGCGCCGCACGAACTCCATGACCACGCTCAGTGAAGTTGAGACCATTGCGTACCGTGCGGCCAACACCGTCGTGCTCAACCCAACGGACGAACGATTGATCGACACCGCCCTGGTAAATAAAGTCCTGAATGAGTCGCCCGACCGGATCATCGGCAAATGCCGTGACAATGGCCGTATACAGCCCGAAGCAGCGTTTTAGGCCGCGCGCAACGTTGTACTCGCCCCCGCCTTCGTACACATCGAACTTTCGCGCAGTGGCAATTCGTCGCGCACCTGGGTCGAAGCGCAACATAACTTCGCCCAGGCTGACCAAATCCCAACGGCACTCCTGCTTGGATCTGACCTTCAATGGCATGCCTTCTACTCTCACCGAGCAAGGCCGCCCGCGTCAAATCAAAAGCAGCAAAGCCATTTCACCGCCGCGGGCGCCAGAGTAGGCCGAGAACTTCATTTAAGGGCTCGGGGTGGCGTCCCTGATTACAGCGTGATGTGCTGCACCATGTCCTCCAGCTTTTGCTGCTCGAGAGCGGTCCTCTGTTGCAGATCGGCAACTTCTTTGTGCAGTATGTTCAGGCGATCTTCCTGCGTATCGAGTTGCCGAGTGTAGCGCGCGAGCAACGCCTTTTCTTCCGCACTGCCGCGTAACGCCTTCATGTTCTCGCGAATGCGAGCCTGATCGGTATTGATCGCATTCAGCTCCTTCTGCCGCGCTTCCGTCTGCGATTGCAGCCTGCTGATCTGGCTTTTCTGATCGAGCACGCGGCGAAAGGCGGCCTGAACTTCCGGCGTGACTACGTTTTCCGTCGCGAGTATCTCAACCTGATGTTCGGTGATGTCGGTCAACATCGAACGAGTGACGTCCTGATGAGCTTCTTCTACGGTAAGTTCGCTAGTCTTGTCAGGATCGACTGCAACGCGGAAACGGTAGTGCGACGCAGAAGTCTCTTCCGGCTTCAGATTGTCCGCGAGCTTCCATCCGGCGCGCACCGGGTGCTCGATTACGACCTGGCGCGAGGAGGTATCCGAATTTCGGACTGTATATTTCACCTTGTCGCGATGTTCCCGCGAGAGATACATCACACCTTTGAGGATTTGAACCTTGCTGACAGGCAGGTCCTTGGATTCATACTGTGACGTTACTCGCACGGCCGTATCCGCGGCATAAGAGAGTAGTCGCCGCTCGTTCGGATGAACGGTCTCAATCAGGCCTTCTCCCGCAAAAGTACCACTATCGATGATGTTGAACGTGCCGGAATCGAGTGTGAGGCCACTCGAATTCTTGACCCACAAAGCCCGAAGCGAGGGCTGGTTTGCATTTGCCGTCCAGAGCGTGACTTTTTCTGCATCGATCCGCGACTGAAGAATAGGAACCAGCGCTGATTGGTTTTTGCCGATGGTGATCGCCTGCTTGATGTTGTACTCGAAATAATCGCCGAGTTCCTGAGCTTGGGCGACCTCCGCGCTCTGAACTTGGGCAAGCTGGTCGAAGTCACGCCGGTTCATCGGCAGCGGTGCTCTTGCCTCCATAGTTGACATTTCGACAGCATTGGCACGAGCTTTCGCTGGAAAGTTGAGCTTTCCGGCTGCTCCTCCAATTGCCTCGCTCGCCGGCGGGGGCGGAGCCATCGGTCCTTCATCTTTCATCGTTCCTTCATGCGTCTGCGGCGTGAGCATCGCCGATTGCGGCAGCGCGATCTCCGGCCTTCGCTCGTACAGCGGCTGGGAAATGTTCTGAATGAATGACTGAGGGGCTCCGGCGATCAGTGACAGCTGCACATCCTTCCAGTCCTCGCCGATCGTGTTATCGACGATGGCCCAGCCCTGCAGCAGCGGCTTCTCACCGGGCTTTTCAGGAAGAATGATTCGGTACGTACTCTTCCAGACCGGCACCTCGCTGATATAGCTGACGAAAATATCGCGGTCACCGTTTCCGCTCGTCGAAACGGTCATGCGTCGCAGATCGCGCGCTCGCGAAGATCCCACCAGATTCAAATAGCGCCCAACTTCATCGTTCAGATCGCGATCAGCCAGGCGCACCGAAACGCCCGGGCCAAGTTCAAAATTTCTCATTTCGCCCGAGTCGGTCATCACCGAGAACAAGGTCACCTGATAGGTATTCTTTGAATCGTTTGTGCGTTGCTCTTGTTCGACGCTCAGCAGGCGCCCAGTTGCGGTCTCGCCTTTTCCCGTCACTTCAACACGCGAACCGCGCAGGGCAGAAAGAAACTCTGTTTGCGTGATCTGTTCTCCGAATGGCAGACGCAGAGCTCGCAGACGTTCATCGAGTGGAGCAATTGAGTTGTAGCGAATATCCGAAATGTGGCCGTCACCGAGATCAACCACGGTGAGCGACTTGAGAACGTCATTCAGTTGACCGGTTGTGAAGTCAATGCCAAGCTCCTGGTTTCCGTGAACTCGCGCCGCGTGCTCGAAATAGCCGACGCCGTTCTTGTACAGGACCACACGTTTGACCGGCAATCGTGCCGAATCAGCCGCCTCCATGTTCGACAAGGTTTGCGCCGCACCAGGCGACGCACAAATCAGCAAAGCAATAGCCACCATCGCCCAACTTCCCCAACCTTGCTTACGCATTTGCGCCTCCGCGTTTGAAGCCGAATTTAACAAAAGAACGCTGGATATCGGTGAAACTTGCGGCGTGAACAGGTGACCATTGTGTCGCAATAGCGAGTTACCGACCCTGGCAAGCGTTTTCGTGAGGTGACTCCTGGAGCAACTGACAACCGAAAAGGCTCCTAAGTTCCTGTCAGTGCGACGTTTCTTGAGAAATTTGCGCCTGCGTGTGCGGTTACCAAAGGCACATCGATCCCAGCCCGATCATTGCCTTGGTATTGCCGCAGCTTCCATACTTAGACAGGCGTTTGAGCGGCCCGAGGCCGCGGTGTCGAAATCTCGAGTGCTACGTGGCCGATAACAAGCAAATCAAAGCTCTTGGCCTGCGCTTTGCCCGCGCCCTGCAGATGACGGTAAAGACCGCCGTCATGTTCACCATTGAACACAAAAGCGTCGCCCGGCCAGTTCAGCAAAGCTTTGAACTGTTGAATAGCCTGATAAAGGAAGTCGGGCAATTTACCTTCGGATTTGTAGACAACCAAATAATCCTGAACAACTTGCTGACGACGGACCTCTCACTCAAGCACCTGCAGACTGAGTTCTTGA
>DATBIE010000031.1:0-70084 GCA_036557105.1 Terriglobales bacterium | reverse complement strand
AGATGCGTCGTCGGTTCGTGACCCGCAGGAAATCCCTCCAACCTCCAGCCGTTCACCAGGAAGATGTCGAGCCAGCCGTCGTTGTCATAGTCATAAAACGCTACCCCGCATCCCGTCGTTTCAAGCAGATATTTATTCTTGTGTACGCCACCGTAGATCGTTTCGACGTTCAGCCCGGCCTCGCGTCCAACATCCACAAAAGTGGCCCCAATAGAGTCATTTGGCTTAGCTGCCACCTGTGTTTGCGCAAAGAGGTTCGGAAGCGGCCGCGCCAGCTTGAAAACGTCTTTCAATGGCAAAACGAGCGCCGAGCGACTCAGGGACTTCACGAAAGAACGGCGAGAGAATCTCAAAGAGAGTGTTGGTTCCCAGAAATTGGCTTGCTACTAGGCGACGCTACTTTTATAGTGAACGGCTTCGCGATTCGCAAGTTTGCGACTCATTGACATGGGCCTCTTAACCTATTCCTGGGTTCGGAAAAATAGACAGATTGGGTGCCCCACCCTACGCGGTTTTCGTAGGGTGGGCCTCAGTAACGTGATCGCCGGATGGTCCACCTTTCGCGCTGTTCGAAAGGTGGGATCCTGCTTTCTGACATTTTTGATTTTTTGTGCCTTTGTCGATGCTCAAACTCCCGACCTCGAACTCTCCCGTCCCGCCCGCCCGTGGGAATTTTTCTGCGCCACCGGAACTCGCGCCGGCATATTTGGCAACGAGAGCGGAGACTTCGAAGCTTGGGTCTACCCGCTGAAGATCTTTCGCGACTTCCACGTGCGCTTTTTGACCGACGGTCACTCTCTTCCCGCCGAATCTCTCGTCCGCACTGTTACTGTTCGCCCCGAATCAAGCAGCATTCTTTATACGAGCGACACTTTTTCGGTCACCGAAACAGTATTCGTGCCGGTACACGAAGCTGGGGCCGTAATCAGGTTTGACGTCGAGACCGCGCATCCGCTCGAGATCGAGGCCGCTTTCACGCGCGACTTTCAGCTCGAATGGCCAGCGGCACTCGGCGGAACATACATAACATGGGATCCGGTCCTGCACGCCTTCTATCTCGGCGAGGAGCAGAGAAAATTTTCAGCTTTGGTTGGCTCACCGTCCGGTGAACTCGAGGACCAGGAATATCAGACGAACTATTCAGCCTCACAGGAAAGCTCCATTCGGCTCGGCATAACCGCAAAAGGGAAAGAAACCAAGGTCATCGTGATCGCAGCTTCAGTGAATGGCCGTCCAGAAGCCGACTCGACCTACAAACATCTGCTCACCAATTACTCAGAACTCGAACGAGACTCCGCGAAGTACTATGCCGACTATCTTTCCCGCACCACGAGCCTCGAACTTCCCGATTCTCAACTTCAGCAGGCTTATGACTGGGCCCGCATCAGCGTGATTCAAGGCCTGGTCACCAATCCGTATTTGGGCACCGGACTCGTCGCCGGATATCGCACTTCCGGCACCAGTCAGCGTCCGGGTTTCGCCTGGTATTTCGGACGCGATTCCTTCTGGACCGAGCAGGCCCTCGACGCCGAAGGTGACTTTGCGACAACTCGCACTGCGCTTGAGTTCATTTCGAAGTTTCAACGCGCCGATGGAAAGATGCCTCACGAAATTGCTCAAGGCGCTAGTTTCGTGAACTGGTTCAAGGATTATCCATACGGATACGCCTCCGCCGATGCCACGCCGCTCTACATCATCGCCGTAAACGACTATGTGACCGAGAGCGGCGACAGAGCCTTCGCAGCCGAAAAATGGGATAGCCTCTGGAAGGCATACCAGTTCCTACGCTCGACGTATGATCCACAGGGTCTCCCGCAGAATTTCGGCGTCGGTCATGGGTGGGTGGAAGGCGGGCCTCTGCTGCCGGTCAACACTGAGTTGTATCAAAGCGGCCTCGGCGCACAGGCGCTTTCGGCGTTATCAGATCTTGCGCGCAAAGCCGGAAAAGATGATGTCAGCAAACAGCTCGCCGATGACTTTGCCCACCAGAAACAGCTTGTGAACCAGGCCTTTTGGTCACAGTCGTCCGGTACCTACGCATTTGCTCTCGACAAGAACAATCAGCAGGTGATCGAACCAAGCGTCCTCGCCACTGTACCCATGTGGTTCGGTCTTCTGGATCAGCAGAAAGCGGAATCAATGTTGACCCAGCTTGCTAGTCCTGACCATCAGACCGATTGGGGGATGCGCATCATTTCCGATCGTTCGCCGCACTACGACGCGGGCGGATATCACTACGGCTCCGTTTGGCCCCTCTTCACCGGGTGGGCTTCGGTCGGCGAATACCGCTACCACCGCGCGATTCCCGCGTACGAAAACCTGCGTTCGAACGCACTACTCGCGCTCAATGGATCTCGCGGCCACGTGACCGAAGTTCTCTCGGGTGATTATTTCCAAGGACTCTCAACCAGTTCGCCACACCAGATCTGGTCGGCAGCCATGGTCATCAGCCCGATCTTGCGCGGCCTTTTTGGGCTGGAAACCAATGCTTCCGAGCACAAAGTAAAGTTGGCGCCACATACTCCCGCCGACTGGACTTCATTCGCGATTCACAATGTCCGTGCAGGCGACGCAACACTCGATTTCGCCTATCGCAAAACTCTCGATGAAATTACGTTGTCGATAACTAGCGGCGCCGCAGCTTCGCTGGAATTCTCACCAGCAGTCAGTCCGCGAGCGCAGGTCATGAACGCCGAACTAAACGGTAAGCGTGTCCCATTTCAAATCTCTACATCCGAAACTGACCAGCACATTGCGATCACCGTTCCCCTTCCTTCGGGGAAGAGCACACTTCGCATACGAGTTAGGGACGATTTCGGTCTAGTCTTCAACAATGTGCTCCCGTACCTCGGCAGCCGAAGCCAGGGACTGCGCATCACTTCTGAAAGATGGGGCGCCTCACACGATACGCTCACGCTTCAAACCGAAGGCTGGCCAGGCGCAGAATACGAGTTGGCCGTCTGGAATCCGGCGCAGATGGCGTCAGTGGACGGGGCGTCGCTCAAGGATAACAAGCTACTCGTGCGAATGTCGCCCAACCCTGATGAGCTGACGGCTTCGCAGAAGATCGTGATCCATTTCGCAAAGCGCTGAGCAGGGTGCTGCTCATCTTCCGAAAAGGAAACCGCGGGTGCCCACCTGGCGGGGTTTCGTTGGTTTGCAATTACGAGCACAGGCTTTATTTCGGCGGCCTTGTCATCTCCATCGCCCAGATCGCCGCCGGACGCATATACATCGACGCGCGGTAGTGCCCAGTTTTGTCCCACGCCTCAGGAGTGCGGAACCAATATCCCTGCGTCTCCCAGTTCGTGTGATACACGCCCCACGCGGTCTTGTACGCCTCGTCCTTCAGTCCATCGCTCAGCATCAGCGCGGCCAACCCGAATGTCGTTCCCGTCCACACTTCCTGCACTTGTTCGTTGCTCGTGACCAGCGCTCCGTCCGGCGCAATTCCGTTCACCGCGCCCATCTCTCCGTCCTCAAACTTCATTACGTTGAGGTCGAATATTTTCTTGAGCGCTCTCTCCTGCATCTCATGCGGCACCAGATCGCCGAGCCCGGTAACATTCGCGTACCACTGTCCTGCGAGCTGATCGGCTTGAACATCGTCGCGATACTCGCTCTGCGTGTCGTAGCGAAAGTACTCACCATTCCACAGTTTGTCGATATAGGTCTTCTGCCCTTTGACGAACCAGCCGTGATATTTATTCGCCGCCGCACCGTCGCCCAGCACGTGCGCGATTTCCTCCGCCGCTCGCAATGACGCCAGCCACAGTCCGCCGCAATAGGCACTTTCGCCGTGAACGATCCACTCATCGTAGGTTTGATCGGGGAAGTTATCATCCTGCGGCAATCCGTCGCCAGTCCGGTCATACTGCTTCAAATGCTGCAATGCCTCCTGCACTGCCGGCCACGTATATCGCAGGAACGCTACATCTTTTTTCCCGGTGAAAACGTAGTCCCGGTACACCATCAGCGCGAACTTGCTGTTGAGGTCTTTCCAATCGTTCGTATCTTGCCAGCTGAAGGCATTCGGCAACTTGAACGGATCTTCCTGCGGGACGCCCAGGTCATGCGGAACAGCTCCTTTCGCTTTGCGCACCCGAAACTCCTGCGAGTTTGTCTGCTGTGACTTCCATACCCATGAATATTTTTCGGTTAAATCTTCCGGCACAGTGTCCGCAAAGTGTTTCATCGCCACCTTGTCCAGGTCAGGCCAGAACTTCACCAACGGCATCGACCCATAAAAGCGCACGTCAAGGGTTCCATAGAACGGGTAATCGAAACATTCCATGAATGCGAAGCTCTCGCGGCTTTGTGGGGTCGATCCAACCGGTCTTCCCCAGAACGAACCGCCATCCGTCAGGATGTAAAGCTCGTTGAACAATTCCCCTCGATACCACGCCGGCTTGCTCTCGTCATTCACATATGGCGCCTGCCAGGCATCAATCTCGTTGCTCCATTTGATCGAGTTCTGCAACCCGTCTTTGGCAATCCGCCAGGCATTGGTTCCACTCGTGCCGTAGAAATTCGTATAGTGCCGATACCATTTTCGACCGGAGCCGAATTCCACTACCGGCATGTCCCACGCGATCGTCATCGGGACCACTCGTTTTTCTCCAGGCCGCAATGTGAAACGCACTGCAATAGCCGCCCCCAATGGTTCACCGCTGCTCACCCAGGTCTGGTTATCGTTCGCGAGCCGGCCATCTTTTGAGAACGCTTCCCAAACCTTCCGCCCATCTTCCGCAGAGAATGTCGTCTGATACGTGATATCGACTCCGGCCGATTGTACGGACGCGATTGCCCATTGCCCGTCCCACTCCGCTTGTTCGCCCTTTGGATGCACGCGATCGAATACGATCCCCTTCACATGCCCACCGACACCGCTCTCATCGACAAAGCGATTGTGATTTCCGGCATTCAGTGCCCCTTTCATGTCCGGGCCAAAGTCGCGAAACCATCCCTGCATGTTCGTCCACGAAAGCAGAATTGAAACCGTGACCTGCTTGTCGGTCGGATTCTCCGCATGCCAGCGGTACACGGCGACCGGATAACTGCTCTCGCGATAGTTGTTAGGAAGCACGGGCGAGAACTGCTCCAGGACAACGTGCGCGGGAAACTCTTGCCAGCGATAATCAAACCAGGATTTCGGGTAAAGCGCGTAATAATTGCCTGCGCGTGCCGGATAGTCCCATTTCCAGGACCCCAGTTCGCCATTACCCGGATGTCCCGCGGTCAAGACCTGCGCGACAGGTTCGCCCTCCTGCGCCTTCTGGTACATCGCGAACTCATTCGCCCACACCGTCTGATATTTGTGAACGCCGGCTTTGATGTGCCAGCGTGCGAAATCTCCGCGATAGGTTCGCGAAAAAGTCCCGGAACCGAATCCGCCCACCGGAGCACCTTGCCAGTAGCCATCGTCAATCATCCCCGATTGCGCTAGCGCGGGCTTGCGCCCTCCTGGATTCTCCAGAGGCTGCCCAATCCCCCGCTTCCAGGCAACTTTAGGAATTGCATCGCCCGCAAACAGCAAAGGCGTGCAGATCAGAGCGCAGATGAAAAGCAAAGCCGCTACGCGAAGGTTTATGCGAACTTGCACACTTCCTCCCTGGTAACACCGGATAGCTCCATAGAAAAACGATATTCTACATTGGTCTGAGTAGATTACAAGTACCGCTCCAAGGGACCGACGCAACACTGTTCATATTTGTACGAAATTGAATCGCGCGTGGTTCGGAGTTCTTTGCCAGCACTATAATCAATTCACTTCATCGTGTTCCGAAAAGCCTTTCTCCTTCTTTTCATCATCGTTCCCGCGCTCTGGGCCCAGTTGCCGCAGTTCAAGGACGTCTCACGTGATGTCGGCCTCACTATTCCCCACATTTCAACTCCCGACAAACAGTACATCGTGGAATCTATGAGCGGCGGGGTGGGGCTGATCGACTGCGACAACGATGGCAAACTCGACATCATCGTCGTCAATGGCTCAACCATCGATCATTACCGTCATGGCGGCGATCCCCTGATCACGCTCTACCACCAGGACGCCGGCTTCAAATTCACGGACATAACTCACTCAGCCGGACTTTCCCATAAAGGTTGGGGCATGGGAGTGGCAGTCGCTGACTACGATAACGACGGCTTTCCCGACATCTACGTAACGGGATATGAGGGCAACGCGCTCTATCGCAATCTTGGCAACTGCAAATTTGAAGACGTAACGGACAAAGCAGCGGTCGGCGCAGGCGGCTTCAGCACCGGCGCGGCTTGGGGTGACTACGATCGCGACGGCCACGTGGATCTATTCGTTTCGCGCTACGTGCATTTTGATATCAATAAACTTCCCACCTTCGGCAGCGACGAGAAGACTTGCCGCTTCAAAGGAATACGCGTGCAATGCGGCCCCTGGGGAATGTTGGGTGAGAGTGATCTTCTCTTTCACAACCGCGGGGACGGGACCTTCGAAGAGGTTTCAAAGAAGGCCGGTGTCGATGATGCCGATAAGTACTATGGTCTCGGTGTCGAGTGGGCAGACTACGATGATGACGGCTGGCCCGACCTTTACGTTGCCAACGACTCTGGACCGAACTACCTGTACCGCAACAAACACGACGGCACCTTCGAAGACGCCAGCATGTTGGCCGGGATAGCAGTAAGCGGCGATGGTCTTCAGCAAGGATCTATGGGTGTGGACTGGGGCGACTATCTGCACGATGGATACATGGGAATGTTTGTCACCAACTTCACCGAACAGCCAGACACCTTGTATCGCAATATGGGTAAGGGCGAGTTCAGTGACGTGACGTGGCGCGCCAAGCTGGCGCAACCGACTTATTTGAACGTGGGCTGGGGTACGGGGTTCGTCGATTTCCTGAATTCCGGATGGCTAGACATTTTCATTGCGAATGGCCATGTTTACCCGCAAATGAACCAGATCTCCGGGGCCGCGCGCTACGAAGAACCGATGCAGCTCTTCCACAATAAGGGCGACGGAACATTTGATGACATTTCGCAAGTCTTCGCTGGAATACCCAATATGTCCCGTCGTGGCGCCGCATTTGGCGACCTGAACAACGATGGCTACGTAGATATTGTCGTGCTCAATATGGATGGCCCTCCGCAACTCCTTCTCAATGTGACCGCAAACAAGAACCATCGCGTGCTGTTCAAGCTCGTGGGAACCAAGAGCAACAAGATGGCGGTCGGCGCCAAAATCACGGTCACCGCGGGGAGGCTCGTGCAAACTGGAGAAGTGCGCGCGGGCGGTAGCTATCTGTCGAGCAACGATCCGCGAGTACATTTTGGACTAGCCAATGAACCCACCGCGTCTGGCATTGTAATCCGCTGGCCTGCAGGTGAGACCGAGCGCCTTAAAGATGTACCTGCAGACTTTATCTACACAATCACGGAAGGCAAAGGAGTCACGGACAAGGCGGCGTTACCATCTGGCCAATAGGCATCAGCACTGAACACCTTTGCTGTTTTCTGCGGAATGTTAATCCAAAACAATCCGCCGGACCTGAGGTTAACTCGCGGTCCGGCGGCTGCTTCCTGCTAACTTGTTTTTGGTTATGTTTCGACTACGCGAGGCGTAATGAAGAAAATCAGCTCCTGGCTGGAACTATTGACCGATTGATGTTTGAACAAGTTCCCTAGCCACGGTATGCTCCCCAGCAGTGGTACTTGAGTAGTGTTAACAGCGTTGTTGGTCTGAATTACACCGCCAATCACCACCGTGCCGCCATCTGTGACGAGGACCTGCGTGGTTGCTTCCTGGGTGATCAGGGTCGGGTTGCCGCCCACCTTATTACTGAAGTCGGGCGTAGTGTTTTCCACATCGACGTTCAGGAAGATCGTGTTCTCCACTGTGATCTGCGGAGTCACCGTCAACTTCAGGAATGCATCGATGTAGGTAATGGTTGGAGGGGTGGCAATCGTCGCTACAGTCTCAATCGGCAAACGCACACCCTGCTTCACCATTGCCTGGATGTTGTTCTGGGTCACTACGCGCGGACGAGAAAGAATCTTCAACAGTCCGCGTGACTCCGCCATAGTCAGGATCGCGTCGAGCCGGACCGAATTGCTGGCCGTCACGAAGCTGAGTCCGCTTGTCGGAGCCGTGACTCCAAGGTTCGAAAAGAGAGGAATTTTAACCCCAGTGCCCGCCGTAGGCGCTGCCGTTCCAATAATCGGATATTGCGCGCCGGGCGTATTGAATACGCTGGTCGGAGTCGTGCCCACATCGCTGGCACCACCTAGGCCGGCAGCACCATTTCCGAAACCGAATCCCAACTGGGTACCGATATCACGCGCGAAGCTGCGGGTCGCTGAAACCACACGCGCTTCGATTTCCACTTCCTGGGTCTTGCGGTCGAGCTGCTGAATGAGCTTATCAACCGCTGGGATCGTGGACGGAATATCGGAAATTATGACCGCGTTCGTGCGCTCGTCAGAAACGATGTCGCCGCGCTGGCTGAGGAACTTCTTGATGGTCCCGACAACGTCTTTCGAGTGTGCGTAGCTGAGGAAACGAGTGACCGTCACTCTCTCCACCGCCATCGCTTCCGCTTCCTGCTGGGCACGACGCGCATCCGCTTCGCGACGCAGGGTTTCCACAGTCGCGATTCGCAGCACGTTACCCTCAAGCTGGCGCGACAGATTATTGTTCTTAAGAACGATGTCGAGCGCCTGGTCCCACGGTACATCATCCAGCACGATGGTCAGCGAACCTTTCACATCCGGATCCAATACGACGTTCAAGCCGCTGATTTCATGAATGAGCCGGAAGAAATCCTTCAGATCGACATCCTTCAGGTTCACCGAGATCGGTTCGCCAGTGTACTTCGGCTCGGTGCTGGTCTGGGGTCGATGCGCTTTCTGCTCAAGAGCCAGATTCACCGCCGGTTCCGGAGTGACAGGCGAACTTGTTGCCGAAGCGGGCGAGCTCTGGGCTGATGCCTGCATCGCCGCACTTGATCCCGGTAACAAATTCCCTTCCGGCCGTTCAACGAATTTCGAAGCAGCGTCGATCACCCGCGCCGGGGGCTCCACTTGTGCAACATCCTTTTTCGGAGCGAATTTGGGTTCGATGAACTGGAATTCTTTCGCCTGCTTGGAATCGGCCAGCGAAGGCTGACCCAATGAGGCAGTCTGAACAGGCGACTGCACCGGTTTTTCCGCTTTAGCCTGAACAGGCGCAGTGGCGAGCTTCAGCATGAACTTGTTCCCAACCGCAGGCTTCAGCTCATAGCTGCAAAGCTTGTCCAGGTCCACCACCACGCGGGTGGTCTTGCCGGCATCGGTGCCCATACGGATTCCATTCACGCCTTCGCTTCCGACGCGGATAGAATTGTGGGCTGTCTCCAGCACCGTGTTGGGAAGATCGACCACGATGCGCGCCGGAGATGCCAGCGTCTCCACCGTTGGGGTGACCGCGCCCTTCGCCGTCATCTCAATGATGATGCCGTTCTCTGCGTGCGACACGCCGACCTTTTGAAGCGCCGCATGGGCGGACACCTCAGCGCTCGCGGTTTGTGCTCCGGCCATAATCACCGTGGCCAGCAGCATCCAGATTGTTGCCACAAATTGCTTTCGCATTTCGCGTCTCCCCGACTGATCTGCCAAAAATAATCTGCTCAAACTTCTTTCAAGATGCCTAACTAGCGGCCAGCTACGCAGCCGGCCGAGTAATTGTCTTTGTCACGTCCCTGGTCAACGTCTTGCCTAGCCTGTCATGGAACGTTTCTTTGAACACGATCGAGTCGCCCGTGATCTTCACCACGTAGCCGTTGAACACGGGATCGTTCTCCCGCAAAAAATATGCCTTGTCCAGGGAGTTCGCGACCACTGCGATCATCCCCGACTCGGCTTTCACTACGCCTTTCAGAGCGATCTGGTCGATCGCCAGACAACGCTTCCCGGTGCTGCAGCCCGATCCGGTTGCTCCCATTGCTACAACTGGACTTATGAAAGGATCGCGGCGGCCTTCGAAGTGAATTTCCTTCTTCGGTTCATCGGCAGGCTTGTTCTCGGACTTCGCCGTTTGCGCCACCGATGCTACAACTGGCTTTGCCGTTTCAGCCTTCTCTTTGGCGGTCGACTCGGACGTCGCCACCGCAGGCTTGACCTTTGCTGCCGGAATCGATTTGGCTGAGACTGCCTTGGTCGCCGGCTTGGCATTTGCTACCGCCTTGACCACGGCTGGTTTCGTAGCAGGCGCCGCCTTCTTCGCGACAACGGGTTTTGCCATGACTGGTGATGCGGCAACCGGTTTCACCTCAGATTTGACATGCGTCTTCGTGCCTGATGCCGGTTTCGCAGCAATTACTTCCGGCTTCTTCGCAGAAGGAGCGCTTAGCTTTGCCGCCGCGGTTGTGCCTGCCTTGACCGCGCTTGCTCTCGTTGTGGTAGCCGATTTAGCCGCGTGTGCGGTGTGCGCAGGTTTCGCGCTTATCGTGGCCGGCTTGGCGCTGACCGCTGCCGGCTTGACCGAGACCGTCGCGGGCTTGGCCGCCGCAGAAGTCTGCGCAGTTTGCGCCTGTCCAAAAGCCGCAGTCGTTATCACTAAAAGTATTGCCAGGTTCCGCATCATAAGGTCCTGCCTTTGGGCTTTGCCGGAGCCGTCCCCTGCTGTTCGTGACTGAAGAAAGTCGTCGCCACGCATGTCGCTACAACGCTTTCACCCGGCGCGTATTGATACGTGTGCTTGACCTTTGCTTCGCTGCTCTTCTTCGTGTTCGCAACCAACAGGTTTGAAACGTTCACAATGCGTTCCAGCTTGGAAACATCGTCAAAAAATCGCATCATCGAGTAATAGGAGCCATCCAGCTCAATTTCGAACGGCACCGCGGTATAAAATTCCTTAGAAGAAACCTGTTGCGCGGTATAACGCCGCAACTCCACTCCCGTCTTGGCCGCTTCCGCATCCAGCATCTTCATAAAGCCATCGACGTCCTTTTCGTCCGGCACGATCCGCTTCTCGATTTCCATCTGCTGTTCCAGACTCGCCAGTTGCCGGTTAATTTCCGCCAATCTGCTCTCGTAAGGGGCCAGTTCGCGGTTCTCCTTCAACTTGGCATCGAGTGCGTTCTGTGCCGTCTCATTGGCGTCACGTTGCGTCTTGAAGTAAGTGAAGTACAGAGCGCCGGTGATCAAAGCTGCCACCGCCAGCGCCAGCCCCCACTGCTTGATTCCCGACATTTCGCTGAAATTCATGGCCTGTCCTTAGGACTTGCTCGTGTCTTTTTCGCAGGTCAGTTCGAACTCGAACGCCTGCATCTCTTTTACGTTTGCGTCCTGAAACGTCTCTTTGATCTCAATGTTCTTGAAATATCCCGTCTTCTGCAGGTTCGCGATCAGGTTCGCCACTGCGTCCGTGCTCAGTGCAGTGCCCTGGATCGCGATATTTGCTCCCTGATCTTTCATGCTGTTGAGCCAAACCGCTTCTGTCCCGTTTACCGTCTCCCCGATGGTGTTCATCAGGTTGACGGGCCCGGTTTGGCCTTTGCGCAGCTGATCGATCACATCGACGCGGTGTTTGTAGGCATCGGCCTCTCGTTGACGCTGCAGATAAATCGTCTTCACGCCCGAGAGCTTGCGATTCTGTTCCTCCGCCACCCTCATCTTGGAGGCGATGTCCTGTTGCTGTTGGTTCAGTCGGTACCAGTAGCCCCCGTTGATGGCGGCCATCAGCACCACCGCAACCAGGACCTTTACGATCGGTGAACCAACTTCGCCAAACTCCATCGTCGGCGCGGCGACCGCTGCCCGTCCGCGCTTGCTCTTCGGTTTCGGTGCTCCCAGCAGATTGATTCGGATCATAGTTCTTCAAAACTCCTCAAGGCCAAGCCGACCGCAACCGCCAGCTGACCGGCATTGCCTTCAATCAATTCCGTTCCCGAACCGTTCGCCGGAGGCGATATCCGCTGAAACGGATTCAGTATCTCCACCGGCATCGAGAACTCCTGCCGCAACGCTTCCAGCAGGCCCGGTACCTTCGACGAGCCGCCGGCAACCAGAATCTTCTCGATGTGCTCTCCTGCCGCGCTCGCGCGGAAGAAGTCAAACGTCTTCTGAATCTCGAGCACGATGATCTCTGTCACCTGTTGCAGGATTGGAGTCTTTGCATCTTCACTAACAGTCCCGACTCTCTTGCCCAGCTTCAGCGCCTCTGCATCGTCAAAATTCAAATCGAGTTCCTTCTGCAGCGAATCCGTGTACTGGTGCCCGCCTACGCTGACATCGCGTGGAAACAATGGCGTTGTTCCCTTCACGATGTTGATATTCATCACGCTAGCGCCCAGGTTGAGTAGCGCGACAACTTGGGTTGGCGATGGCTCGTAGTTGTACTCGTAGCAGTTCTGCAGGGCCAAAGCGTCTATATCGACAATAGCCGGGGTCTTTCCCGCCATCGAGAGTACGTTGGTGTAGTTCAGAATCTTGTCCTTCTTGACTGCCACCAGCAGCACATCCATCTGCGGGTGCCCTTCGTCTTCGGAAAGAATCTGGTAATCAAGATTCACGTCGGCCAAGTCGAACGGAATGTGCTGTGCGGCCTCTTTCTGGATCGTCTCGGCCAGTTCGGCGTCGCTGATCGAAGGTAGCGAAATCTTTTTCACGATGACTGAATGCCCGCTGACTGCGGTCGCAACCGCCTTCGTCTTGATTCCGTTGTCGACGAACAGCTTCGCAATCGCGGTAGAGACTGTGCCCGAATCCACGATCATCGAATCCACGACGATGTCCGGCGCCAGATTCTCCAGGCCAAGGTGCACAACTTCAATACCGCCGCGGCCCTTTTTCAGTTCAACCGCCTTGATGCTCGAGGAACCTACATCCAGGCCAACGATCGATTTCGCTCCGAATCCAAACATGTGCCCGCCTTTTATGTAGCCGACTGCGCGGCCGCTTTCGCTTTCTTCGTCTTGGCTTCCGACTCGCTTGACTTCTCTTCCATCCATTGATCCAACTTCGATTTCTTAAAGCGCCACCGGTTCCCCAGCTTGAACGCCGGAATCTTCTGCTCGTTGACGTATTTGTAGAGCGTGTCTGGGCTCACTCCCAGGTACTGCGAAGCCTGCCGAATATTCATCACTTCGCGCGAATCTGCCATAGAGTTCCTTGTCCACAGAGGGTCCGTCTTGGCATGCCTACCTATGCCCGACGAGATTGGGAGAGAATCCACTCGAAACGTGCTTCAAGTGAATTTGAGTGAACAGAGCATATCTCAACCGCGAAATTGGCGAGGTGAGACCTGAATTCCGCGTTTTTCCGGTTTTTTTGCCGTTTCTTTGGAAATGACTTTCAGTGTAGTTGCAGAGGGTGTCTATCCATTGTATATCGCTGCGCTCTCCAGTCTATATGCAGTATTTAGGTCCAGTACTTTGGCGATATGCCCATCGAGACATAACCGAAGTACAACAGACGGTACTAAGGTGAGTGTACGGGCTAACTTAGGTAAATATTAGGACTTAGTGCCGGGATCGCAGTGCCGGTAACCCGCATTGCAGGAGCAGAAACGAAGATTTAGAAATAACCCTGACTGCGAAATGAAGCCTGCCGGTATTGGTTCTCTTTTTAGACGTTTATTTCTGAATTTGGCCGCTACAAAAAAAACGAATGCCCATCCTCCCGCGCTTTTGCGGGAAGGATGGGTATTGCTGAATTTTACTCAGTAGCCCCTGTTTCCTGATACTAGGACATCGTACGGCACATTCCGGGGGATGTTGTACTTCGCCATAATCTGCTGCATCTTGCCTTCGTCTTTGTAAATGTCGTCGCGATCATTCTTCGCGCGATCTTTCTCCCAATGCTCATAAGCCTTGTCGTAGTCCTTCTGATCATCCGGCGAGAAGCGGCCCTGATATTGACGTACATCGATTCGCGGCGCATACCCCGCCGTGCTCGCAACGTCAGCAAATGGCGTCTGCGGGGGAATGTTGTAGCGCTGCATGATTTCTTCCATCTTGCGCGCGTGATCGTCTATGTCATCGCGATCATTCTTGGCATTCGACTCCTGCCACTTCGTGTATTCCTTATTGAACTTCTCTTGATCATCCGGCGAAAGCCTCTTCTGCCATTGGCTCACATACGCGGGCCGCGTGTTATAAGCCGGCGGCATCGGCTCATTCTGTGACGAGGCCACTTGCACGTAAGGCGTGTTCGCAGGAATCTGATATTTGTTCATCAGATCTTGCATGTGGTGTTCCATGCTCACCATGTCATCGCGATCGCTGGTCTGGCGGTCCTGCACCCAGCGCGAATAGTAGCTGTCGAATTTCTGTTGATCGTCGGACGTCATCTGCTGGACCTGCGCGAGTGCGGGGAGCGCCATCGCGCTGAGTACGATCAGACTTCCAATTAGCTTTTTCATCTAATCCTCCGGCAAGCTCGAAGCTCGTTGATTTGCGTCAGTCGGAGTTAGGAGGAAAAGCAAAACGGTCAGGTTGGCCGCTCAGAGTTTGGTTCCGGACGAATGCCGTCCAAGCAGAACTCGTTCTGGGTGTTTTTACCTAAGGAAGGTGCTTACATCAAAGGTCGTAAGCAGCGCCCGATTCTCACGCCTAACTACCATCTTCACAACTTCACAGCCGCGCCCTTATCGAGAAACCAGACCAGCTCCCCATTGACCGGCCGGACTCCCTGGCAAGGCAGATTTGCCGAGGGGTCTTTCAAAGCGCGCCGCACCATCTCGGCCTTCTCGTCGCCACTGACCAGCATCATCACAGACTTACCGTTGTTCAATACGGGGTAGGTAAACGTGATACGAAACGTGTTCAGCTTTTCCACCCAATTTGCCGCGACGAAATCGTCGTAATTTTGTAGAGCGGCTGTTCCCGGAAATAAAGAAGCCGTGTGGCCGTCTGGCCCCATGCCAAGAAGAATGAAGTCGAATTGCGGAAAGGAGTTGGAGGGTGGCTTAAAAAATTGCTTTAGAGTCTCCGCATATTTTCGGGCGGCTTCACGGGCATCAGACAATTCCGCTGGAATACGAAAAATATTCTCGCGTGGCACTGGCAACTTCGAGAGCAAGGTTTCATTCGCCATCCGATAGTTGCTATCGGAGCTGTCGGGCGGAACATGGCGCTCGTCACCCCAAAAGAAAAACACTTTGTCCCAGGGCAATTGCGAGGACAATTTTGTAGCCAGTTCCTGATGTACTCCACGCGGAGTCGATCCGCCTGAAAGCGCAACCGTGAATCTTCCGCTTTTACCGATCGCTTCTTTGCCTATATTGCAGAATTTCTCCGCAGCGCCATGAAAGAGTTCTTGAGGAGAAGCAAAAACCCGCACTTGCGGCTCAGAAGACATTGCTACGCCGCCGTCTCGACCAGTGCGCAACGGGCTGCGCCGAGCAGCGCGAGTTTTTCGTCGGTGATGACTTTGATGGGGATAATTTCCATAAGGCGCCGCAACCGGCCTTTGTCTAAGAACGCCTGCAGGAAGGTGGAGGTTGTAAGCTTGGGTAGAATTTTTGGGGCGATGCCACCCGCAAGAAAAATGCCCCCGACTGCTTTCATTTTGAGCGCAAGGTTTCCTGCTTCCGCGCCGAAGACGGCGACGAAAATGTCCAACGCCTGTTCGCACATCGGGCATCGGCCGGAAAGGCCCGCTTCTGATACGGCGCGAGCAGCATCCGATTCCACCATCTCCGCAACCAGCCAATCCGGGGGTTTGCCTTTGCCTGTATCGCGGAGGAAATCGAACACGTTGACCAGCCCCGGCCCAGAGAGAACGCGTTCGTAGCTGACATGGTCAAAGCGGCTACGAAGATACTGAAACAACTCAACCTGAATGTCATTCAACGGAGCAAAGTCACAGTGGCCGCCCTCGGAGGCAAAGACATGCTGGCGCTTGCCGTCCCAGTAAAGTCCGCCTTCACCAAGTCCGGTACCGGCAGCGATCACCGCCTGATTACCCGGAATCGAACTGACGTGATTTAGTGACACAAGCTTTTCTGGCGCCAATGCACCCACACCCCAACCCGTCGCTTCCAGGTCGTTGATCAGGAGCGCTTCGCGAATTTTCAACTCATCTGCGAGACGCTTGGATTCGATGATCCAGGGCAGATTGGAAGCTTCCACTCGGCCGTTTGTGACAGGACCAGCGATACCAAAGCAGGCCTGCGTTGGCTTGGCAGGAGACTTACTGACGAATTCGGCGACGATCTGGTCCAGTCCGGAATACTGGCGGCTGGGGAAAACAGTCGACGAGACCAGATTGAAGCTTCCGTTTTGTACATCGAATAACGCCAGTCGCGCGTTTGTGCCGCCGATATCACCGGCGAGGATGAAGCTCATCGATCGAAATTCCTCCAGTGGCGGCCATCGCGTTCAAGTAGCTCGTCCGCGTCCTTCGGTCCCCAGCTTCCCGAAGGATAGTTCGGGAAGCTGCGCGGCGGCAGCGCTTTCCACACGTCCAGCAGTGGGCTCACCACGCACCAGCCGGCTTCGACCATGTCAGCGCGTTGGAACAGCGTGGCGTCCCCGATCATGCAGTCATGCAGCAGGCGCTCATAGCCAGTGCTGGGCTGAGTGCCGAAATAATCAGCGTAATTGAAATTCATGTCCACTGCACCCAGACGCATGATCGGCCCCGGCACTTTTGCAGCAAATTGTAGCGAGATACCTTCCTGCGGCTGAATGTGCAACACCAACTGGTTAGGCATGAGATTTTCAACCGCGGTCTCCCTGAAAAGCACGAACGGAGCGCGGCGGAACTGGATAAGGATTTCCGTGGTTTGTGCGGCAAGCCTTTTACCGGTTCGCAAATAGAAAGGAACATCGGCCCAGCGCCAGTTATCGATCGCCAGTTTCATGGCAACGAAGGTTTCCGTCTTCGAATCCGGCGGAACATCCTCCTCCTGCCGATATCCTGGTACCCGATGCGAATCCTCGACTCCGGGCCCATATTGCCCGCGAACCGTGCGGCTCAGAACTTCCTCCGAGGTGAGCGGCTGAATTGCATGCAGGATTTTTGCCTGTTCATCGCGCACCGCATCCGGACGGAACGAAATCGGGGGCTCCATGGCGGTGAGGCTAATGAGCTGCATGATGTGATTGGGGACCATATCACGCAGGGCGCCGGCCGTATCGTAATAGCTCCCGCGGGATTCCACGCCGACCGTTTCGGCGACAGTGATCTGTACGTGATCGATGTAGCGGCGGTTCCAGATCGGCTCGAAGATTCCATTGGCAAATCGAAACGCCAAAATGTTCTGGACCGTCTCTTTTCCAAGATAATGATCAATACGATATATCTGACTTTCACTCGCGCAGCTCAGCAGTTTCTGATTCAGCGCACGAGCGGATTCGAGATCGTGACCAAACGGCTTTTCGACGATGACCCGCCGCCAGTGATGATTGCTGCTCTCATCCATCAGGCCCGCGCCGGCGAGTTGTTCGACAATCGGACCGAAGAACTTTGGCGCGGTGGCTAGATAAAAGAAATAGTTCCCGTGCGTGGAATGCTCTTTGTCGAGCTTCTCCAGATTTGTTTTTAGATTGGAGTACAGATTTTTATCATCAAATTCCGCAGTTTTGTAGTAGAGCCGTTGGGTAAGCCACTCCCACACATCAGAGTCGATGTCGTCTCCCGCATAGTGCTTAATATCGTCGCCCAGCTTCTTGCGGAATTCCTCATCCGACATATTGTTGTGCGAAACACCAAGGATGGCAAACTCGCGGGAAAGAAGCTGTGCTTTCGCGAGGTTGTAGAGCGCGGGAATCAGTTTGCGGCACGTGAGATCGCCCGCAGCGCCAAATATCACCATGATGCAGGGGTCGGCCGGACGGCCCGGAGTGCGCTGTTGGGTCTGCGGAAGCAGTTCGGCTTGTGCCATCAGTTCTCCCTCGCTCAAATGCTACTTTCGCGAGACAAACGTTGAGTTAAGCAGTTTTCTTTTTGCTCGTAGGTTCAACATGTCCGCCGAACTTTTGCCGCATTGCGGAGAGCATCTTTTCCGCGAACGTGTGTTCCTGGCGAGAACGGAACCGCACGAACAGCGCGGCGGACAGAACATCTACGGGAACAGCTTCGTCGATTGCCGCCTCAATTGTCCAGCGGCCCTCACCTGAATCCTGCACAAAGCCGCTGTATTCCGCGAGCGTCGGATTCTCGGCCAGTGCCATTGCCGTAAGGTCAAGCAGCCAGGAACTGATTACACTGCCCCGCCGCCAGACTTCTGCAATGTCGGGAAGGTTGAGGTCGTATTGCTGGTCCTTTGGCAGCTCGGGCTTGTTTGCATTGCGAAAAATGTCAAAGCCCTCGGCATAGGCCTGCATGATGCCATATTCGATGCCGTTGTGGACCATTTTGACGAAGTGCCCGGCGCCATTCGGACCGCAGTACACATAGCCCTCCTCTGCCGTGCCGCCGACTTTCTCGCGCCCTGGGGTGCGCGGAATATTACCGCGGCCCGGTGCAAGGGTCTTGAAGATCGAATCAAGCTGCTCGACAATCTCTTTTGGACCTCCAATCATCATGCAATACCCACGCTCAAGCCCCCAAACGCCCCCGCTGGTGCCGACGTCGATGTAATGAATTCCCTTCTCGCGAAGAAGCTTGGCGCGGCGAATGTCGTCTTTGAAGTAGGAATTTCCGCCGTCAATCAGAATGTCCCCAGGCTTCATCCTTTGGGCGAGGGCTTCTACGCTCGACTCGGTCGGTCCGCCTGCGGGAACCATAAGCCAGGCAATACGCGGAGAACCGAGTTTGGAACAGAAATCGTCGAGTGATGAAGAAGCGATTGCGCCTTCGGACGCCATGCCTTTCACGGCGTCCTGGCTGAGATCGGTCACGACGATCTCGTGTCCTCCGCGCATAAGCCGCCGCGCCATGTTGGAGCCCATTCTGCCTAGCCCTACCATTCCGAGACGCATGCTTCTTCCATCCTTTCCTCTCTGGTTCCTCAGTGCTCTCCGTGCCCTCGATGGTGAGAGGTTCGTGAGAGGCAAACACAGAGATAGCGGGTTAGAGGAAAATCATTTCAACGCTTCAAGGACTGCTTTGTTCAAAACAGATAAGCCGGCATTCACATCTTTGCCTAAATGCACACGTAGCGCACGGCGCCCGCGCTCAGCAAGGACCTGGAAATCGCCTCGTGCCTGTGCAGCTTTCACAACCCCGAACGTATATTTCCGGCCGGGGACAGGAACGTCCGCCGCGTCGTCACACGTGATCTGAAGGAAGACGCCGCTGTTCGGTCCGCCTTTGTATGCCTGCCCGGTTGAATGCAGGAATCGAGGACCGAAGCCAAGACAGGTAGCAACACGCTTGGAATCCCGTACGGCATGACGGATTTCCTCCAGCTGAGATTCGTGCCGATCGTTCATCTCGATATAGCCGAGCAGAGCGAAATAGTCTCCGGTTTTGATTCGGCCCAGGTGCGCCCGCAGGTATTCAGCCAAAGAGTTCTTGTTCCCGAGCGCGTTTGCATTCTTGGGATCGGTGAACAACTTGATTCCGTTCTGTTCGAAGATTGGCTTCTCCGATGGGAGTGATCCGGTCTTCTCATATTCGCCTGTGAGCTTTCTCGTTTCGACTTTGCTGGCCTCAACGTCGGGTTGGTTGAAAGCGTTGATGCCGATAATCGAACCCGCAACCGCAGTGGCAATCTCCCACCGGAAAAATTCCTGCCCGAGATCGTAAGTGTCGCCAACAGAAATGCGCACCACGGGTTGGCCTGCTTTTTCGAAGGCTGCGATCTTCGCGTCCTGATCGGCATCCGGCGCCGACTCAAAGCGCAAATAGGCAAAGATTCGATCGCTGCCATAAACGTCGGGTGCTGCAAGATGCTCTCGATCTACCGGAATAATGCCTTTCCCTTGCTTGCCCGTAGACTCTGCAAGCAGCTGCTCAAGCCAGGCGCCGAGGTCAGCAATCGCCGGTGAGGCAATGATCGTGACTTTGTCACGGCCCGACTTTGCTGCAGCGCCGAGAATGATTCCAAGCACCACGCCGGGATTCTTGTCCACCGGAACCGAAGCGGCGCATGCCTCAACCATCTCTTCCGTACGATCAAGAAATTTTGCGAGATCGAGGCCCATCACAGCCGCGGGTATCATGCCGAAATTCGATAGCGCGGAGTACCGTCCGCCGATACTCGCGACTCCGTGGAAAACATAACCGAATTTATCGGCTTCAGCTTCTTTCTCAAGATGCGAGCCGGGATCCGTAACCGCAATGAAGTGGCTCCCCGCTTTCTCGGCACCGATTGTTTGCTTTACCCGTTCAAAGAAATATTGCTTGAAAATATTTGGCTCGAGCGTGGTGCCGGATTTGCTTGAGACGATGAATAAAGTTTTCGCGAGGTCCACCTTCTTTTCGAACGCCTTGACCTGCGCCGGGTCGGTCGAGTCAAGAACGTGTAACCGCGGAAAGCCTTTGATCTGCCCATAGGTCTTCTCCAAAACCTCAGGACAGAGGCTGGAGCCACCCATGCCGAGCAGAAGAATATCGGTAAAGCCTTCTTTTTTAATATCAGCGCCGAGATTGGTGAAATCCTTGAGCCGTTCGTGCTGCTTCTCAGCGATATCCAGCCAGCCAAGCCACTGCGACTCGTCGCTGTTGGTCCAAAGAGAAGCATCGCGTTGCCACAATCGCCGGACCTTGCCAGCGGCCCGCCAGTCGTTCACTACCTGAGCAACATCTTTCGCGAGTGCATCGGGCAGCTTGTACGTCAACTGGCTGATCTTCGGGGTGGTCTCACCTTGCGTGCTCTTCTCGACGGCGGCGAGAAGTTTGTCGAATGCCTCTTCAAAAAGACGCACGCCGTCATCGGTCAACTTATCTGTGATCTTGTCGATTGAAATTCCGACAGAGGCGAGGTCCTGCATTACTTCCCGCGCTCCATCAACTCCTTCAGTGAGCGACTCGCGTGGTTGACCATGGTCACGGAAAGCGTCGAGAGTCGCCGGCGGAATCGTGTTCACCGTGTCAGGCCCGATCATCTCCTGTACGTACAGGATGTCGGGATATGCAGGATTTTTCGTGCTTGTGCTCGCCCATAGCACGCGCTGGGTCTGCCCGCCTTTGGTCCGCAGCTTGTCCCATGCCGCGCCGGAAAAGATATTCAGGTAACGCTGATAGGCGAGCTTTCCGTTTGCGATGGCAACTTTCCCGAGCAGGCCCTTGAGCTTCTTTTCTTCCTCTGAGCTTTTTGCTGACTTGAGGCGCACAGAAACATCAGCGTCCACAGAATTGTCGATGCGGCTGATGAAGAAGCTCGCAACACTAGCTACTCTCTTGACCTCTCCGCCGCTCGAGGCGAATTTCGCCAGTCCACGCACATAAGCTTCAGCTACCTGCTGATAAACCAGCTGCGAAAACAGCAGCGTGACGTTGATATTGATACCTTCGCTGATCAACTGTTCAAATGCCGGAATCCCTTCGGCCGTGCCCGGAACTTTGATCATGATGTTGGGTCGATCGACCGCCTTCCAAAGGCGCCGCGCCTCTGCGAGAGTTCCTTGGGTATCGCGCGCCAGATACGGAGAAACCTCCAGGCTGATATAGCCGTCTCGCAGATTCGATTCGTCGTAGACAGGACGAAGCAGGTCAGCAGCGTCCTGAATATCTCGAATGGCAATCTGCTCGTAACGCGCTTTGGCGTCCAGGTCAGAACGGTCCTTCAGTCGGGCCAGGATGTCGGAATAATCGGTGCTGCCGACAATCGCCTTCTCGAAAATCGCTGGATTCGAGGTCATTCCGCGCAGCCCATCTTCGTCAACCAGTCGTTTAAGTTCACCGCTGGTGATGAGGTCGCGCCGAATGTAATCAAGCCAGACAGACTGGCCATACTTCAGAAGATCTTTGAGAGGATTGGTGGCTTTCGCGTTTTCGATGACTCCTGTTGGCTGCATATGTCCACCTCGTATGAAATAAGGTTTCCTTTGTGTGCCTTCGTGTCCTTCGTGGTTAATGAATTTCACCCCTTAAACCACGAAGGTCACGAAGTAACACGAAGGGAAAATCTTGAGCTATTTAATTCGTGCTAATACCTTTTTTGCCGCTTCGATCACATGATCGACGGTAAAACCGAACTTCTTAAACAAATCCTTCGCCGGGGCCGATCCACCGAATGTAGTCATACCAATAATGGCTCCTTCTGTGCCGACGTAGCGCTCCCATCCGAATACGGACGCTGCCTCGACAGAAACGCGCGCCGTGACCTCCGGCGGCAATACGGATTTCTTGTACGCTCCATCCTGCATATCAAAAATATCGGTTGACGGCATGCTGACAACTCGAGCCCGAACCCCTTCAGCCGTCAGCTTCTCGTAGGCGCTCACGCATAGTGATAACTCGCTGCCCGTACCAATCAGGATCAACTCGGGCTTGCCGCCTTGCGCATCAGCTAGAACGTAGGCGCCTTTCGCCACACCCGACGCCGAGGCATATTTCGACCGATCGATTGTGGGCAGAGCCTGACGGCTCAAAACCATGCAGACCGGGCTGTGCTTCATCGGCATGATCGTCTTCCACGCCTCCACAACTTCGTTTGCGTCGCCCGGACGCATGACAATCATGTGCGGCATAGCGCGCAAAGAAGCCAATTGCTCGATCGGCTGGTGCGTTGGCCCGTCTTCGCCAAGACCGATGGAATCGTGAGTTAGGATGTAGATGGTTGGAATCTCAGTAATTGCCGCAATGCGCATAGCCGGCCGCATGTAATCGGTGAAGTTAAAGAAGGTCCCGCCAAACGGCCGCACTTTGATCATCGCCATGCCGTTCAGGGCCGCGCCCATCGCGTGTTCGCGAACGCCGAAGTGGATATTGCGTCCACTGTAGTTTCCTGCTTCAAACACACCTGCACCTTCGAACTTCAGATCTGTTTTATTCGAAGTTGCCAGATCGGCGGCTCCGCCAATCATCCATGGCACATTCTGCGCGACGATATTCAAAACTTTCCCGGAGCTCTCGCGGGTGGCGATTCCCTTCGCGTCCGCTGGGAAGGTTGGTAGGTTCTTGTCCCAACCACTGGGAAGATCGCGGCGCTGCATGAGGTTGATGTGATTCGCGAACTCGGGATATTGCTTGCCATATTTTCCAAATAAATCATTCCACTGGGAACTGAGCTCACGCCCGCGCGCGCCAATGCCATCTTTGAAGTTCTGCAGCACTTCTTCGGGCACTAAAAATTGAGCATTCTCGGGCCACCCATAAAACTTTTTCGCAAGCCGGACCTCCTCCTCACCAAGCGGCTCACCGTGCGCCGCATTCGTGTCCTGCTTATGGGGAGCGCCGTAGCCGATATGGCTGTTCACGACCACAAGCGTGGGCCGATCTTTTGTAGCGAGAAATTCGTTGAACGCGCTCGAGAGCGCGTCAAGATCGTTCGCATCGCCAACGTGCGTCACGTGCCAGCCATAAGCGCGGAAGCGCATGGCGACATCTTCGTTAAAGGACCAGTCTGCAGGACCATCCAGAGTGATCGAGTTCGCGTCGTAGATCCAGCAGAGGTTCGGAAGTTTCAGATGTCCGGCGAGCGACGCGGCCTCGCTTCCGAGGCCTTCCATGAGATCACCATCGCTGCACAGGGTGTAAATGTTGTAGTTGAAAAGGTCAAACCCAGGACGGTTATACCTGGCGCGCAGCCAGTTGCTGGCAATCGACATTCCGACGCTGCTGCCCACGCCCTGACCCAACGGACCAGTCGTAGTTTCAATTCCAGAGGTCACGCGATACTCGGGATGTCCGGGAGTTCGGCTGTCGAGCTGCCGGAATTGCTTGATGTCGTCAAGAGTGACGGTTGGCCGTTCCAACACTCTGTATTCGGAATCCACCGACTTCACACCACTCAGATACAACATGGAGTACAACAGCATCGACGCATGGCCATTCGAGAGGACAAAGCGATCGCGATTCGGCCAAACCGGATTTGCGGGATCGAAACGCAAAAGTTGTTGCCACAAAACATATGCGACCGGCGCCAAGGCCATTGGCGCGCCGGGATGACCGGAGTTGGCCTTCTGCACGGCGTCGATCGAGAGTGTACGGATGGTATTTATGCTAAGCGTGTCCAGTTGCCTGCCGGTAAGCACTGCCTGATCACTGACCGCCATATGAGCTCTCCCTAGCTGGGTTCTTACTAGTTTGGATCAATTTGCGCCCAAAGAAGATTCACTGTGAGGTCTTACAGTTTACCAAGTTCCGTCGAGTGAAGACGGTGCAGGCTGACGCACCACTCTCGCTTGCGCAGCAACTTCGCAGTGAGGGAGCCTGGTCGTGACGCCTTAGCCCGTATGCAGGAACACATCGGACAAATACAGGACTTAACCGAGGCACCGCACTCTGCCCTGAATTCAATTCATCGGCTGAGTTCCCAACCCTGGGAACGGGTATGCATCGAAAATAATGACTACACAGTAGGAGGAAAAGGTAAATGCTTAAAAAATTAACCTACGCAATCATTGTTCCCGTCGCACTCGTGGCGCTCACATCGTTTGGCATCGCGCCTAGTGCTGTGGCGCAAATGTCTGAAACCAGCGCCGGCACCGCAGGTGCTCTGTCGTCGGCCGACCAACACTTCGTGAAAAAAGCTGCTGAAGGCGGGATGGCCGAAGTAGAGCTCGGTCAACTCGCAGTCCAGAAGGCCTCTTCACCGGACGTGAAGCAGTTCGGCCAGAGAATGGTGGATGACCACTCAAAAGCAAACGATCAACTGAAGCAAGTGGCGAGCGAGAAGGGACTAACCATCCCTGACAAGCTTAGCGCCAAGGATGCGGCGACAAAAGCGAGGCTGGAAAAACTTTCAGGTGAAGCCTTCGATCGCGCTTACATGAAAGACATGGTAGCGGACCACACGAAAGATGTGAGCGAGTTCCACATGGCATCTAAGACCGCCAAGGATCCAGCAGTGAAGAATTTCGCTTCGCAAACGCTGCCGACCTTGGAAGACCATTTAAAAGAAGCAAAGAGCATTGCACCAAAAGTCGCCAAGACTTCTACTTCTGGTGGGGCTCAGTAACTCTCGAAGAGCGCTAACCTAGACATTGGTGGCGGGCAATTTTGCCCGCCCTTGTTTTTCGCGGAAGCCACCGAATCCCGGCAGACAGCGGACGTCGAAATGTTGTGGCGCCTCAAGCCATTTTGACTACCTGATTTCTGTCGCCCGCGCAACGCAGGGCACGACTGAGTTTCGAGGTTACTTCTGGTTGTCCACACCATCCCGCCCACCAAAAGTAATCTGTCCCTCAACCGCCCGCCTCACTAGACTTAGAGGAAGATCGTTTGCCCGACAAAAGGGCTGTACCGCATGAAATTCTCGAAGATGCAAATTATGATCGCGATCGGAGCCGGTGTTCTGGTTCTGATCGGGTTTTTCGGATATCTCATGTGGCTCAACAATCAGCCCCCTGTACTGGCGAAATCCCCCGAAGTCGATCCACTGACGAAAATCCCGTTGTCAATTGACCTGAACCCGTTACGGGATCGCTCGTCCGAGCACGCCGCCGGCGAATTCCTTCGTGCCATGCGTGATGGAAAGTGCAAGACCCAGCTTACTGACTGGGAAAAAGACTATCGCAAGAAATATGCGGCATTCATTTGCGAGTCCGAGGCCAAACATCCTCTGATTGCCTGGAAGATTGTCGATTGGGAAGACGATCCGCCGCTTCGGATTTTGCAGTACAAGGCGAAACGCCGCAACGATGATGGACCCTATGAAGGTCTGGTTTCGGTTACGCTCGATAGCCGCAGCGGAGATTGGGTCGTAACCAAATACGATTCCCTGTACTAGAAGATCGCGATTATTTCTTTAAATTTTGAGTACGGGCAAGTTCCGGGTTCAGAATAACAAGTTCCTCACGGACGTTTCCGACCTACTAGTGCGGTTTGGGCACTGGAGTCTGGAGCCGCTGCTTCACATGCTCGACGAGTGCCACGAATCGCGGATCGCCATGCAGCGAATTTAGAAGCGGGTCTTTGTACATAGCCGCAGCAATGCGAGGCTCCAACCCATGGTCAACCGCCTCGCGAAGGAATTTCAAAGCCTCATCGGTTTGGCCGTCGCGCGCTAGAACTGTTGCGAAGTCGTATTTGGTCTCAGCCATGTCTGGTTGATTGGGCCCTAGCACTCGATTTTCAAGATCAAGCGCCTGTTGGAAGGCTTTCTGTGCCTCAGCATCTCTCCCCTGATCGCGTTCGAAATTCGCCAAATTCATCATTGAGCTGATCGCTCCCAGACTCTCCAGTCCCTTGGTGCGGATCTGCAGGGCCAGCGCCTGTTTTTCCAACTCCTCAGCGCGTGCAAGCTGCCCGCTCTTGGAATAGAGAACGGCCAGATTGTCCATGGTCACGATCGTGTACCGATCTGTTGGCCCCTGGACCCGCTTTTGGTCTTGCAGGACTTCTTCCTCAAGTTTGACTCCTTCTGCGCATTTATTTTCTTCGCAAAGAATCACGCCAAGGTTTCCCATCGTTCCAAGCGTGTCGGGATCATCAGGCCCGAGTTCTTTCCGTTGCTGATCAATCGTGCGCCGCTCGAGTTGCTCCGCCTCGGCCATTCGCCCCTCCTGGAAGAGCGTCCAACCGAGTTCCTGCGACATTTTCAAGGCCTCGCGGTCATTGCCCGCCGACGTGCTGAGCTGAATGCCGTTGTCGTATAAGGATTCAGCCCGGGAGTAGATACCGAGCATGGTGTAGGATTTGCCGATCACGTGCATCATACTTGCCTGGAGCTCGGGGTCCGTCGACAAACCCGTATTAATGTCCGTTGCGGCGTTGTCGAGAACCTGCCGGGCGGTGACGGTATTTCCAACGCGCTCACTGGGATCGGAAATTCTAAAAATTCCGGTCATGAAATCAGCAATGCGATCGGCGCGGTCACGTTCACGAGTGATGCGGCGCAATTGAATGCTTTGGAACACACCGAACGAGACCAACAATGCGGCAATCGAAGCACCGACTGCCACGCCGATTCGGTGTCGCCGAACATATTTCCTCGCACGATATGACACGCTCGCGGGACGCGCTGTGACCGGCTCGTGCCGCATATAACGGATTAGATCTTGTGCAAGCTCAGAAGCCGTGGAATAGCGCCGCGTACGGTCTTTCTCGACTGCCTTCAGCGTGATCCAGTCCAGATCGCCGCGTAGTTGGCTGATGAGTTGCTTCGGCTCTGTTCCGCGAGCGTCGGCCGTGACTGACGATGTGTTTCGGTCGCTACTGACCTTTGTGCTCGGCCTCGGCGGGTCTTGCTCACGCAAGATTCGCAGCATCTCCGGGAGCGGCCTATTCAATTGGGCTGACTCAAACGGAAGTCTGCCAGTCAGTAAGACATATAAGAGTACACCCAGCGAGTACACGTCGGTCCGCGTATCCACATCTTGTGTAGTCAACCCGGCTTGCTCCGGGCTCATGTAACCCGGCGTGCCGACAAAACCGCGTGCGCGCGTGTAAAGCGATCGGCCATCGGAAGCTGAATCCACTGCCTTGGCCAGACCGAAGTCGATGATCCGTGGCACTGGCCTGCCATCCACTTCGCCGACGAGAATGTTCGCCGGCTTCAAGTCGCGGTGAATGACAGCTTTCTGATGCGCGTGTTGAACTCCTTCGCAGACCTTGATCAACAACTCGAGCCGCTCGCGAATTTTCAGCTTCTTCTGGTCGCAATAGTCTGTGATGGGTACACCGGAGACGTATTCCATCACAAAGTAGGGTTGGCCTTCGCCCGTGGCGCCCGCATCGAAAACTTTGGCGATCGAGGGATGGTCCATTACCGCGAGCGATTGTCGTTCTGCCTGAAAGCGTCGCAGCAGTGCGTCGTCGTACATCGCCCAGCGGATGAGTTTCAGCGCGACCTGACGCTGAATTGGCGAAGTCTGCTCTGCCAGCCACACCTGGCCCATTCCGCCCTCGCCAATTTTCCGGATCAACTGATAAGGCCCGATCGTGTGCGCAGCAACTTGCGTAATACTTCGAATTGACAGCGGTTGTTCCAGGAAAGCACTCGATCCATCATGAGCCTTCAGCAGAGACACAACCTCATTGCGCAATGCGAGATCAGGCCCACAAGCTTCACGTAAGAAGCTGTCCCGCTCAGGAGGTTCACGTTCCAGCGCCGCGCCGAACAACTCCTTAATTTTCTGCCAATCCGCTCTTGTTTCCACTTTCTTCCCTCTTGATCTGACGCGAAAGCCAGGCGCGCGCCATGCTCCAATCGCGCTTGACGGTGGCGGGTGAAATACCAAGTACAGCAGCGGTTTCCTCCACCGTGAGGCCTGCAAAAAAGCGCAATTCCACGATGCGGCTTTGTTGCGGATCGCGCTCGGCCAGGCGGTTCAGGGCATCGTCAATCGCAAGTACGTCCAAATCCAGATCGGATGTCGGCCCGAAGTCGCCTTCGAGCCTTATGGTGCAGTCTGCGCCCCTTTTGGCTGCGCGATGCTGACGGGCGTAGTCCACCAGAATTTGCCGCATGAGCCTCGCTGCCAGAGCAACAAAATGACTGCGGTTCTGCGTCTGAAACGGCCCTTGTTCCGCCAGCCGCAAATACGCTTCGTTAATCAGCGCGGTCGTTTGGAGAGTGTGGTCAGGGCGCTCTCCACGCAGATAGTAGTGCGCCAGCCCGTGCAGTTCACTATAGAGAAGAGGAACCAAAGCCTGAAGCGCCTTCTGGTCCCCCGCGTTCCAGTTCGCCAACAAGTCGTGAACGGATTGAGGAGGCAAATGATACATGCGGGACCGGGGAGGGATTGGGAGATCGTTGCAAACGATAGCCCTCCAGAGGATGCAAGTCAATGAAAACCCATGACTCGGAAGTCCAGTTCATTCTGTGATTCCCAGAAAATTTTTGAGCCGGTTTGCTGGGGTATTACGCTTTTACTTATAGATGCGAACTGCGCCTCCACAATCGTGCCTGTAACGGAACGGCCGCCGAACGCACAATGAAAAAGCCGGATGGAAATCGATCAGGGGGAATTATGTCTGTTGGGAAGCGAACCGTTTTTTTTATTCGAAACCTTTGTTGTGTAGCAAGGAGAGGCACCGGTGAGAGCGCCAGAAAATCGATCATAGTATGCGTCGTTGCGCTGGCAATCCTGGGCGGCGGAAGCGCGATCGCCAATATTTATTTACCGAATTTTTTTCCGTTTCTCGACCCATCGGGCTTCTCCGGCACTTACATCAAAGCCGGCAAAATGGACATAAGCGGGCCATTCTTTCAAAGCCTTGGCACTAATGGCAGGAGCTGTGGCACGTGTCACGCGCCCAGCGATGGGTTCGGTCTGAGCGCCGCCAATGCGCAGTTGCGTTATTTGCTTACCCGCGGCAAAGACCCCTTGTTTGCTCAGACTGATGGATCGGTATGTCCGACAGGCCCCATGAACAACAGCCTGGTAAGGAATTATGGGCTGATTCGCGTCGGGTTGACGATGCGTTCAGATGCGCAATACACCATCACCGCCGCTGAGGACCCATACGGATGTGCGATCACAATCGACAGTGGGGGGAATCAGGTAATTTCTGTGTATCGCCGACCGATACCGAGCACGAACCTCAACTTCCTGAGCGCCGTGATGTTCGATGGCCGCGAGACTGTTCAGCCCTTGAACAATGCGCAAACCTATGCCGCCAATCTGAAAACCGATCTCACCGATCAGGCACTGAATGCCACTCTGGGCCACGCACAGGCGAGCCATCCTCCTACCGACAGTCAACTCCGCCGAATCGTCAATTTTGAAATGTCACTGAATTCCGCACAGCTCGCCGATTTCCGGGCCGGCGACCTCGCGCGCGGTGCAGACGGCGGAGCTCGATTCCTCTCAACCCAGCAATACTACCCCGGCATCAACGACTCACTCGGCGGCGACCCTGCGGGCCATGCGTTCGATCCGAATGCGTTCACGATTTTTTCTTCATTTCAGAATTCGCGCAACCCATTTCGAGCTTCCATCGCTCGCGGCGAAGAAATCTTCAACACACAACCGCTTATCATCAGCAACGTTCCAGGCCTGACAACGGGTGATCAGCAGATTATGGGGACGTGCAGCACGTGTCACGATAGCCCCAACGTTGGGAACCACTCAATGCCGTTGCCACTGGACGTGGGCACAAGTCATGTCGCGGATTTCGAAACTGATCCCAATATCGTCGCAGCGCTGAGCGAGGTGCACACTGCCAAGCTTCCTGTTTACCAATTGGTTTGCACGCAAGGACCGCTCGCAGGCCAGACCTATTACACTTCTGATCCTGGGAAAGCCTTAATTAGCGGCCAGTGCAGCGATATCGGAAGAGGAAAGGGCCCAATCCTGCGTAGTCTGGCCTCCCGCGCGCCATACTTCCACAATGGCGCCGCGGCAAACCTCCGGCAGTTGATCAAGTTTTACGACAAACGGTTCCAGATGAATCTCTCGCCGCAGCAAGTGCAGGATCTCGTTAATTTTCTGCAGAGCCTGTAACCACGTTGCATCTTGCCGTAGCCGAGCAATTTATGCCAAAGGGCCGCGTATGCGTTGGGGGACGCGTACGTGGCTTTTTTTCTTCTGTTTCGCGTTTCCCGGCCACGCCTTGCGCGCCCCTTCTCTGCTGATTTATCCTCTGCCGACATCATGGACAAAAAACAACTCGCCCTCACGCTGATCGTCGGCGCGGGGCTTGGCTTGACAATCTGGAAGAACCAGCCGCAGTCCTGGACACCTCTTCGAGTTTTTGGTCTCTGCTTGTTTCTCTTCGGATTTGTCCTCTGGACTATTGCACGCTTCCAGTTAGGGTCTTCCTTCGCGGTCACGGCACAGGCCCGACAGTTGGTTACACACGGACTGTATTCAAAGATCAGAAATCCAATCTACATTTTTGGCTCTTGTGTGATTGCCGGGGTCTTCCTGGCGCTTGGGCATCCCTGGTGGCTGCTGGTTTTTATCGTCGTCATTCCCATGCAGATCTGGCGCGCGCGAAAAGAGGCGGCTGTGCTCGAATCCAAATTCGGGGAGCAATATAGAACCTATAAAGCGTCAACCTGGTTTTGAAACGCTTGCGCCTCACCCCACAGTGACGGCACTCACACCAGCTCAAATTCCCATCGCCGCATTCACCTCCGCGGTGCTCATGCATCGCTCGAGAAAAGTGAACTGGCCCTTGTCTTTGATCTCCGATATGGCATCCAGCAAGCCACTCATGGCAGCGCGATAGAGCGAAGTCGCAAGGCTGATCCGTTTGACCCCAACCGCTTCCAATTCGGCTATCGAAAACGATTTGCCCGGGATTCCAACCATGAAATTGAACGGCTTGGATGTGGCCTCACACACCTTGCGCACGATATCCAGACTAGGCAGTCCGGGTGCGAAAAGGACGTCAGCGCCTGCTTCTTCAAATGCCAGCATTCGGCGAATGGTGTCATCAAGACTCGGGGACGCAAAAAGAAAATTGTGAGCGCGAGCAGTGAGCATGAAGGGGAACTTGAGCCCTCGCGCAGCCTGCGCTGCCGCTGCGATCCGCTCCACCGCGAGCTCGAATTCATAAAGAGGCTTGTCGGAATCTCCGGTAGCGTCTTCAATCGTGCAGCCAACGAGTCCTACCTCAGCCGCATGCCGCACGGTTTCGGCGACAGTCTCTGGCTTGTCGCCAAAACCATTTTCAAGATCAGCAGAAACGGGCAGGTCGGTTGCTTCAACGATCAGGCGCGCGTGCGCCAGAGCTTCATACCGACTCAGGCCGTGATCTCTTCGACCAACGATCGAAGCGGCCGCGGCGCTGGACGTTGCCAATGCCTGGAAACCGCAGCCGGAGAGAATCCGAGCTGAGCCGCTGTCCCAAGGATTGGGGATGATGAAGACTCCGGCCCGGTCATGAAGATTCCGAAACCGGATTGCCTTGTCCTTTTGCGTAAGTGCCATAAACGCGCGCCTCGGGGTGGGGAATTACGCCGGCAGAATTCCCATTTCCTGCCCGACTTTTTTCAATACACCCAAAGCCCGCTCCAGTTCTTCTCTCGTGTGCGTGGCCGTCATGATGGTTCGCACGCGCGCCTTGCCTTCGGGCACGGTTGGATAAGTAATACCGGTTCCCAGCACGCCGTGTTTGAACAACTCACGCGAAAACTCCATGGTGAGTTTCCCGTCCCCGATGATGATCGGTGTAATCGGCGTTTCGCTCGGCGGTGTTGTCTTACCGCCGATGTCGAATCCAAGCAGGCCGAGCTCTTTTTTCCAGAAACGTGTATTTTCCCAGAGATTCTCGATGCGTTCCGGCTCCTGCTCCAACACATCGAAAGCTGCGATGCATGTCGCGGCGACAGAAGGCGGATGCGAAGTCGAGAACAGGAATGGCCGCGCCCGGTGGTAAAGGAAGTCGATCAAGTCGCGCGATCCGCAAACGTAGCCGCCAAGAGCACCGATGGCTTTCGATAGCGTTCCTACCTGAATGTCCACCCGGCCATGCACTTTGAAATGATCAATGGTGCCACGCCCGTTGCGACCAAGAACACCCGACGCGTGCGCGTCATCGACCATCATGATCGCGCCGTATTTTTCAGCCAGGTCGCACAAGGCGGGCAACGGCCCAATGTCACCATCCATCGAGAAAACACCGTCGCTGATGAGCAACTTTTTGCCCGGCTGATTGGCGACGCTCGCCAGTTTGGATTCGGCATCAGCAATGTTCTTGTGCTCGAAAACCAGAATCTTTGCCCGCGAAAGCCGCGCACCATCAATGATGGATGCGTGATTGAGCTGGTCGGAAATGATGAAGTCTTCTTTTCCTAAAACCGCCGAAACTGTTCCGGCATTGGCTGTGAATCCGGATTGAAAGACTACGCACGCTTCCACATTCTTGAAGCGCGCAATCTTCTCCTCCAGCTCCATGTGAATTTTCATGGTTCCGGCGATGGTCCGAACCGCGCCTGAGCCCACACCATATTTGCGTGTGGCCTCCAGGGCTGCTTCCCGCAATTTGGGATGGGTCGTCAGCCCCAGATAATTGTTTGAAGCGAGATTGATGACGTGCTTCCCGTCGAAGGTACACTCGGGCGCCTGCTCGTCATCCAAGACGCGCAGATGGAAGTAAGTCCCTTTGGCCTTGAGATCGTTTAGTTGGGTGCCAAGATAAGACAGGGGATCGGTTCGCGTGGCTGTGCTCATAAACGACTCCGTGCGAGACTAGTTTAAACGAGCGAGGATAGACAATGTTTTTGCTTGAACCGAAACCAGGGCGGGGACGCCAACGCCATTTCTATTCATGGATAGTTTTTGGCCGTCGTTTCTTCCGGACGATGAGCCAGACCGCGATTCCGGCAGCAACAATCAGTAAGAGCCAATGGAAATGATGGCTGAAAAACCTGCGCGCTACGTGCATCGCGCCCGGGCCAAACTTTATTACTAAGAGTGCAAGGACGGCGAACCGAACCATGCGCCCGAAAAAGATCGCCAGTACGAAATGGCCGATGCTCATCTCTGCAACGGCCGCTCCGAGCACGAATATTTTGAATGGAGTTGGTGGAGGCAGCATTGCCGGAAACATCAAACTCCAGAACGGATGTTTCTCGAAGCTGTTGTGCAGTCTTTCAAAGCGTTCGGCGGAAACTCGTTTTCGCAGCAGTTCTTCTCCGCCCGTATACCCAATGGCGTAGATCACCAGACTACCTACGGCTGAGCCGGCTGCGGCCATGAACACGAAAATCAACCACCGACTGTGGTCCTGGGCGACATAGCCGCCGACGACAAGATCGATTGGCAGCCCGATCGCCGCGCTATCCAACACTGCTCCGACAAAGACACCCCACGGCCCAAGCGGTTTGAGGATCTTCCATAAAAAAGCTGTGTAGCGGGCAAGAATGTGCTTGAGAGTCGTCATGCGCGAAGGGAGTCGATTGTGAGCAATTTGCGAATTGTATAGTTACCAAGCGGATATTCAATTCGCCATGTGTTCAGTCTTGCCCGCTAAAAGTTGGATCGCGTGGGGTAGTACATCCACGACCGCTCGTAGCGACTCCACCGCTCCCGTCGGGCTTCCCGGCAGGTTCAGTACCAGTGATGAGCCGCAAACGCCACACACGCCACGGCTGAGAGCTGAGAACGGGGTCTTCTTCTCGCCTTCACGGCGCATTCGTTCTGCAACTCCGTCCAGCATCCTGCCACAAACCGAGCGCGTGGCTTCCGGAGTTACATCACGCGCGGAAATCCCCGTCCCTCCGGTCGTGACAACCAGGCGTGCCTTCCGCGCAAGTTCCACGATTGCCTTCTGAATTCCGGCATGATCATCGGCGACAACGCGGGTCTCCACCACAGAGAAGTGATGTTGTTGCAGTTCTCGAGCCACAGCTGGACCGGAGAGATCATTGCGTTCGCCGCGAGCACAAGAGTCGCTGACGGTGAGCACGGCGGCACGAAAGGTCTCAGGAATCGAGGAGGACATCTTCCTCCTCCTCACTTTGTCCGCCAGCTTCTCGACGAGACTCATCAAGAATACGCAGACCTTCCATCAAGAGTCCCTGGGTGTTGAGAGTAGTGGTTTGCTGTTTGGTTTTTCCTTCAAAGTTGATCTGAAAATTGCCGTCGGGCCAGCTCAGCACCTTGAACACAGCCGCGTCACCCTTCAGAGATCCATACACCGCATGTGGCACCTGGCCCTCGCTGAAATACACTTCGCACTTCTCGCCATCTCGCGTCAGCGTGAGCAGGCAGCTCTTGCGGCCCATCTCAAGAGACTGCATAAGATCGATGACATTCATTTGCGCGAGATTGCCGCGCACGACTCCATCTGAGGAAGATGAGGTGGACATTTTTTCCAGAGAGAGCTTGTCAATCACGCGCTTGATTCGCTGAACGGCTTCACGCAAGAAGAAGGGTTTCTCCACATATTCGTCTGCGAGATGATCCTGCGGCGAAAGCTTCTCAGAAATATCCGCCTTGGTCGCCAACAAAACGACAGAGATGTTCGCCGTGCTGGACCTGTTCTTGAGCTTATCCACGAGTTGCCGCCCGTCCATGCCGGGCATACGGTAGTCGCTCACAAGCAGATCCGGACTTTCATCCACCGCTTTCAGCAAAGCATCCGCGCCGTCGCCTGCTGTCGTGACTCGGGCCAGCGGAGCGAGTGCGTCACGGAGCATGGCGAGCACCATGGGATTGTCATCCACTAGAAGGATCTTTACGTTGCTCTGCATGTTAGCCAGTATTGAACCGCCAGGTTTCAGAAAACGTTACTTCTTGCGAGTGTAATTGCCGCTCTTTCCGCCGGATTTTCGCTGCAAAACGACATCGCAAATTTCCATTCCCTTGTCGAGCGCCTTACACATGTCGTAAACAGTTAACGCGGCCACGCTTACCGCGACGAGTGCCTCCATTTCCACCCCTGTTTCGGCCGTGGTTTTTACTATCGAGGAAATCGCAATCCCATTCTCGCACTGCCGCAATTTGACATCAACGTGTGAGAGTGGCAGGGGATGACAAAGTGGTATCAGCTCGGCGGTCTTTTTGGCCGCCATGATTCCGGCCAGCCGAGCGGTTTCCAAGGGATCGCCCTTGGGGTTCTTCGGTAACGCCTTCAGTACTTGCTGAGACATTACTACTAACGCGCTCGCCTCCGCTTCTCTCACAGACGGTTTCTTGGCGGAGACGTCAACCATCCGAGCTCGCCCAGCTTCGTCGTAGTGGGATAGTTTTGCCGGCAATTTGGGTCGTCCAAAGAGAATCATCTTAGCAGCACGGGGACCCACTCCCCGGGGCCAATGCGTTCACGGTCTGGCGAAACAACGAGAAAGCAGTTCGACCGCACTAATGAACCTATATCGCCGGATCCTTGCCAGCGCACGAGTTCCACTTCCGAATTTTCGAACTCCCCGGAGAGTGCGGCGGGAAGAAAACGCTTGAGCCCGGTTTTCGTACGGATTTCGGACTTTAGCTTCGCATGAGTAAAGCGCAACTTCTGCAGCGGCATTCCAGAGAGCATTTCGATCATTGGCTTGGCAAATAATTCAAACGTGACCATGGTGGAAATCGGATTGCCGGGAAGACCCAAGAAAAACTTGTGTGAAAGATCCCGGACAGAAGTGTCCGTGACATACGCAACACGCCCAAAAACAACAGGCTTGCCGGGCTGGATTTGCGCACCGGTGAAGAAGAATTCCGCTTTCAGCTCAGAGAGTATCTGCTCCACCAGATCATATTTGCCCATCGAGACCCCACCCGTCACCAGGAGTAAGTCTGATTCGAGACCCTCCAGCAACAGTTCGCGCAATCGTTGAGGTTCATCGGGCGCGATCGGCAACAAAATGGCCGTGCCTCCTGCAGCTTGGATCTGCGCTGCAAGGGAATAGGCATTTGAATTGCGAATCTGGTTCGGCGCTGGCGGCACATCGATATCGACGACCTCATCGCCCGTCGAGAGCACCGCAATGCGTGGCTTGGCGTAAACCAATAGACGAACCCGGCCTACCGAAGCTGCAAGTGCAACTTCGGCATATCCGACACGCGTACCAGAAGCGAGTACCTTGTCGCCGCGTTTTCCTTCTGCCCCTGCAGGAACAATGTTCTCTCCCGCGGTCACACGCTTCGCGACGTGAACTCGCTTGCCGTTCCGCGACGTGTGCTCGACCATCACAACGGCATCTGCTCCGGGTGGAACCGGTGCGCCGGTCATAATCGAGATTGCCTGTCCGGACTCAAGGGATGCACTATCTGGCGTCCCGCCCGCCCGAATCTCTCCCACAAGTTCCAACTCCTGTGGCACATTTTCCAGATCACTAGAGTGAAGTGCATACCCGTCGCGCGTTGCTCTCGGAAATGGCGGCAAATCACGGTCCGCGTAGATTGGTTCGGCTAAGACTCGCGTTTGGGCTTCCAGGAGGCCCAGCAATTCTCTGCCTGTTGGTCGCACACGCAAAGCATGCTCTTCCACAATATGCCGCGCTTCTTCAAAACTCAGGATGCTTGCTTGCTCCGGCTGGGCGGCCATGGAGAGATGATAGGAGGGACGAACAGGAAAAGCGAGTTTCGAGTGACTCGACTACAAGCAACATCTCTGGGGCACTGAGGCCCTGTACATGCTTTCACGGATACCGTCGATGCCCTGTAAAACGTAAGATTCCCGCGAACGTTAAACGGCGGATTCCCCTCGCGCCAACTACTGCAAGGCAAACCTTTGAACTGCCTGTATTCAACCTAAACGCAGAGCTGAATGGGAAGGAGGAAACATCATGGAAAACCTGCTGCGGAAATCTCTATTTTGCACGCTGATATTTGCGTGCACCGCATCACTTTCTTGGTCACGAACGTTGTGCGTCAATCATGCTGGCTCGCACGGTTGCTACGCGACGATAAACGACGCCATTGCACATGCATCGGCCCACGACACAATTGAAGTTTGGCCTGGCACTTATAAAGAGAATGTTGTGATTAACAAATCCTTGTCGCTCATCGGTGATCGCTGGCATAACCCCGTCATCGACGCAACCGGGCTTGCAAACGGCATCTACGTCGATGGTCTTGATAATTCCGGATTGAGGGAAGTTGTCGTCAAAGGATTCACAATCGAGAACGCCAATTTCGAAGGCATTCTGATCACCAATGCTTCATTCGTAACCATTTTCGGAAATGCAGTACTCAATAACGATCGCAGCTTGAACGCTGCGGCAAGTACGTGCCCTGGTATTCCGGCATTTGAAACCGCTGAGGACATGGACTGTGGTGAAGGACTGCACTTGAGCGGCGTTAGCCACTCCACAATTTCAAATAACCATGTTGCGCGAAACTCAGGTGGGATTCTGATCAGCGACGATACCGGAGCAAATCATCACAATTTGATTTCCGGAAACATCGTCGAAGACAATCCGTTCGATTGCGGAATCACACTGGCTTCACATCCTCCCGCAATGCTCACCGGTGCGACTGCTCCGTTAGGCGTGTTCCACAACACGATCAGCGGAAACCAGTCTTCAAGGAACGGTTTGCAGGGAGAAGGCGCAGGCGTTGGTATCTTCGACTCAGTGCCTGGTGCGAAGAACTATGGAAATGTCGTAGTAGGGAACAAAGTCACAGACAATCACCTGCCCGGCGTCGCGCTTCACAGCCATACGCCAGGGCAGAACCTGAACAACAACGTCATTGTCAATAATTGGATCTCTGGAAACGGCGCAGATACAGATGACGCCGCGACATCTGGCCCGACCGGGATCAACGTCTTCGGCGTGTCTCCGATCCAAGGCACGATCATTTCGCAAAATACCGTTAGTCATGAGGCAGTCGATGTTGCAGTAAACACGTCTGGCTACGTGGATGTTCATTTGAATAACCTTTTTGGCCGAGGCACTGGGCTGGCGAATCTCGGCTCCGGCAGGGTAGACGCGATCGAGAACTGGTGGGGCTGCCCCGCGGGCCCAGGTGGGCATGGGTGCTCGTCCGTCAGCGGATCAAAAGTTCTAGTGGAGCCTTGGCTGGCGCGGCCTTACGAGTCTTTCGCCTTCCAGGAGCAGCACGGGCACGGACGTCACTGATGGTTGGTGAGTGAAGAACCAGAAACTGCTACGAAAGAGTCACAAAGCATTGCCTAACGAACTGAGTACCCCTGCATAACACTTCGCTGCTAGGGTACTCAGCGCATTTTCATCCCAAGCCTTTGCGCCAGGGCTTTTGGATCAATCGCATGCGTAACAGCGATTTCTGGGTTGACAATACCTGCTCGTACCAGGTCTTCGATTTGTGCATCAATCGAGAAGTCGATCGCCTGTTCGGAAACCATGCCGGCGGGATTTACTAGACTATCCAGCGTCGAAGAACCAGCTTTGAGTACTTCGAAAACGGCGCTTCGGCTACTCTCGCTGTTTCTGGGGACCAGCCGCTGCGAGATGAGATAACGGAGAACTCTTCCCAGCCGGCCGCGCGCGAAAGCTTGTTCCTCCATGGCAAAGGCGGCCAAGAAGCGTTCGATGGTTTGTTGTGCCGTAAGCGTATTCAGGGTCGAGAGCACTAAGTGACCGGTCTCTGCCGCATCAAGCGCCAGCTCCATTGTTTGCCGGTCCTTCAATTCGCCAACCGCGATCACATTCGGCGCCTGCCGCGAGGCTGCGCTCATGGCCTGGGAGATTGTTGGCGTATCGCTGTGCAGCTCCCGCTGATGAACGGTGGATCGCTTGTGATTGTGGAGAAACTCGATTGGATCTTCAATTGTGATGATGTGCCTGGTTTCGTGCTCATTGATGTAATCGAGTAGGGCCGCTAAAGTTGACGATTTGCCCGAAGCGCGCGGTCCGGTGACCAGAACCAGTCCATCCTGCAGTTGGGCAATTTCGCGCAATTGCTCCGGTAATCCAAGCTTTTTGAAATCGGGAACCGTCGTGGGGATCACTCTCATCACCACTGCGCAACTGCCTCTTTGAATGAAAACGTTGACGCGGAAACGGGCGACTCCCGGCAGTGCATACGAAACGTCGCAGCACCCGGTCTCGCGCAGCAGGTTGATCGCGGCTTTGTTGTTTGCGATCAGGTCCGATGCAATACGCCGGGTATCGTCGGACGTGAGATAAGGACAGCGGGATGCTTCAACCGGCAGTAACTCCCCATTCACATGGACCTGGAACTTGCGCCCTGGCGAGAAGACCAGGTCGCTTGCGCCGGGGTTCGCTCGCAAGATCGCTGAGAGCAGATCTTCGGTCGCAATTCCCGGAGAAATGTCTTGTAACACGGGTTGACAAGGGGCCGTTCCAGTTGCGGGCATGGTTGAGTTGAGCCCTTCCAACAGATATTCAGGCCCACTCTAGCGAACTTACATGTGCGCTTCCACAAATAACAGCATGTTCATAGACCTTCGTAATCGCGGTTCGTGATTCCCTCCGGCAATAAGAAGGCGGCCTGGAAAGGCCGCCTTTTGTAGTTGCTCGATTAATGCTACTGGGGCTTCTTCTTTGTGGTTGCGCCCTTCTTCCCATAGCTCGTTTCTACATTGGCATTGAGAGCGGTCAGCATTTGCTTGGCTTCGTCCGCATGTGGGCCAGTCGGCTGCAGATCGAGATATTTCTGATAAGCCTCAGTCGTTCCGTCGGGCGCCACAATTTTGCCACTTTTATCAGTGGTTGCCATTCCGATCAGGTTTTGCGCCTTCCAGAAGTAGGCATCGGCGCGGTTGGGATCAGCAGCAATCGCCTTATCGAAGGCATCGATCGCCTGTTTGCGAACGTTCGGATCACTGGTCGCGTTTGCGTTGGTAAGCACAGCGCCCAGATTGTAGTAATACTGAGCTGCATGTGCCGGATCGATCTGGATTGCTTGTCTGTAGGCATCCTCAGCCTGATCGGACTTCCCGACCCTCGCGGCAGCGTTCGCGAAATTATCATAGTAGGCGGCCATTCTCTGGTTCTCGGCGGCCTCCTGGACTGCGTTTTTACCACTCTGTGGAGATTGCCCATTGGCTTGCCCGCCCTGTGGGGGCGCGCCCTGTGAATTCGCGGCCGGAGTTCCATTCGCGGCTGGCGCCGGCGCATTCTTTGCCTTCGCCATGTCAATTGCCTTCTGCAAATCGTTGTACGCTTCGGTGTAGCGCTTTGTCCGCTCAGTAGCATCAGTCTGGGCCCGCGCGGAATCCAGATATGCCGCACCCAAACGGAACCACACCAAGTCCTCATCGGGCGCCATTTGTGTGGCTTCGTTCAGACTTGCGATCGCTGCATCGTAGTTTGGAGGAGTGGCCTGCTCTGCGGCAGTGGCGGCCTTCAATTTTTCATTCACCGCAGTGATGTTTTTGTTACGGGCCTCAATCTTTGAATTCTGCTCCTGCATCTGCTTCACTTGCTCAGCGGAGATCCCTTTTTCCTTGGCGGTTTGCTGAATTGCCTGCTCCTGCGACTGCTTTTCGTCAAAAGGCAGATCTACCTCGTCCACCCCGACCTTGAAATTAGTGACCTTGTCGAGTTGTTTCCCATCCTTGCTCAAAGTAACGGTGTAATTGCCGGGATCAATTCCTAGAGAGAAGTATTCACCCTTCTTGTTCGTCTTGAGCTTGTAGTTGCGGCCGTTGTCTTCGTTGTGCCAGGCAACTTCCGCGCTGGTGATTGGATTACCTTGCGCATCTTTGCAGACTCCTTTTACCGTTGCAGTCTGCGATACGGCGGGCAAGGTACAAAGGGCGAAAAATACCGAAATCGCAAGTGCGTAAGAAAAATGTCGCTTCATCAAATGCCTCCAGGCTGGCCGCACATATTCGCCATCGTAGGACGAAGGCGGCCCTAGTTTAAACATTCTGCACGACTGAAACACCAGGGAGATACGGCAGCGGGTCCACTGCTCCCGCCTCGTGAAAAGCTCTCAGCCGCAGTACACAACTATCGCAGACGCCGCAGGCGCGGTCTTCGCGGCTATAGCAAGACCAAGTTAAATCGAACGGCGCGCCTAATTCAAGGCCGAGCCGGACAATCTCGGTCTTACGCATTGCGATCAACGGCGTCAGAACTTCGATGCTGCCTTCCTTCGTTCCGGCGCGGATTACCTCGTTAAAAGCGCCGTAGTAGGCCGGCCGGCAATCTGGATAACCGGAACTATCCTGTTCAACTGCGCCAATGTAAATCTTAGATGCGCCAAGCACTTCTGCCCAACTCACGGCAGCAGCAAGGAAATGAGCATTGCGGAAAGGAACATAGGTGACAGGAACGTCCCGCCCGATCTCATGCGACTCAGGCACGGCGATATTCTGATCGGTCAGAGCCGATCCGCCAATTTTACGTAACACCTCGTTGTAAACCATGAGCCGATCGCGAATGCCAAGGCGGTCACAGATGAGGTGAAAGGAAGCGCGCTCGCGCTCTTCCGTCCTCTGCCCGTAACTGATGTGTAGTGCCGCTGCACCGTGATCCCGTGCCGCTAACGCCGCGCAGACACAAGAGTCCATCCCCCCACTAAGGAGAACGATGGCCGACGGCTGTCGCGATTGAATCATTGAGTGATTGAATCATTGAGCAATCGAAGGCCGATCCCCTCATTCAATGATTCGATCTCCCGATGATTCAATGACTAAATTCCTACACTCCTTTCATTGCCGGATCCCAAATCAGCTTGTGGATCTGCAGTCCAAGCCTGACAGAGAGGTTATCTTCGAGCATCCACTCCGCCAATTGCTGCGGATCGAGCAAACAATTGGATGCGTCTCGCGCACCCGAGGCATCTTTGCTGAATGCCGGGGAGAACAGCACCGCGGTGACACGATTGGCCAAATCATGTTGTGTGGTGAACTCCCTTGCAAATTCATAGTCGGCACGACTGCTGATCACGAACTTGACCTCATCCTGCGGGAGCAGGGTTTCCAGGTTCTCAATTCGGAATGTATCGCCTTCGCCAGAATCGGGACATTTTACATCGACGATCTTGACGACGTGTTTTGGAACACGATCCAGCGGACGCTCCCCGCTAGTTTCAAGCAGAACCTTGTAACCGGATCCGAGCAATCGCTGCATGAAAGGAAGCAGTTCGCGTGCCTGCAGCATCGGTTCTCCACCCGTGACCTCCACCAGTCCTCCATCCGGACTCAAGCGTTCGACTTCTGTAAAGACCTGGTCGGGAGCCATTTTTCTTCCGCCATGAAAACTGTACTCGGTGTCGCACCACGAGCAGCGAAGATTACATCCAGTCAGCCGCACGAACACGCATGGTAGCCCAGCGTAGGTGGACTCGCCCTGCAAGGATTTGTATATCTCCGTTATTTGCATATCGATCTGGAATTTCCAAATAGCGGCTTCAGCCACCGGCAACCAGTATCTGGGATTGGCTACTCGCTATACTTTGCAGTTGTCGAGTCCGTCTCGAACACGGTCACATCCTTCACGCGTACTCGCCCATTCGTGGCCTTGGTTAGTCGGCAATTCGCCTCATCATAAAAATATTTCGCCAGGTTTTCCGCCGAAGGATTCAATTCCGTGAACGGTTCGACTTCGTTGATCATCTGATGGTCCAGCCGGTCAATGACGAACTTCATTACTTCTCGCAAGTCCTTGAAGTCCAACAGCAGGCCGGCCTTGTCGAGCGTTTCGCCCGCGAGGGTGACCTTGACCTTGTAGTTGTGCCCGTGCGGGTTCTCGCATTTACCTTTGTAGTTGCGTAGGTAATGCCCTGCGGCGAACGAGTCTTCAACTGTGACTTCGTACATGGACCCTCTGAGAGCGGATTAGCAAAGCTATATTTTACTGCTTGCTGGACGGGTTCTGGCCTTGGGCGCGGGCACTGCGATCACACGCGAATTAGGCAATTCACGCCCGCATGGCACGGTAGTTCTTCAAGCAGCGTTTCGCGGTTTCGAATTCGTCGAACCGACTGCCTTCCTGCTCAATCAGGTAGTACTCTGCACCGCCTGCACTCTCCGCGGAGGCAAAGATGTCCTTCCATTTGGCATCTCCTTCGCCAAATAGGACTTTGTAGCCTTTGGCAGGATCGGAAGACCAGTCTTTCAAATGTAAGGAGTGAATCCGGCCAGGATTCGACCGGATCCATGCCACCGGATCCGCCCCTGCTTCGAGGCAAGTTCCCACATCGAGCTGCAGCATGATTTGCGGCTTGGTATTTTTCGCCAAAAACTCCATCGGACGCACGCCTTCTACGGGTTTCCACTCCGCATCATGATTGTGATACCCGGGCTTCAATCCCGAGTTTGCGAGCACATCTGCGGCCGAGTTGAGTTCGTCTGCGACAGCCTTCCAGCCATCCAGATTTGCTTTTGCGTCTGAATAGGACCAGACTACATATTTCGTGCCGAGGATCGTGTTGAGGTCACGTGCGTGGCCGATCTTCTCGGCGCTGAAGTAGCTTCCGTCATTGTGCGTCGAGTAGCACCGGACCCCAAGATCGTCCAGCACCTTGCGCATGTGCTTCGCTTGCGCTTCCGACCACTCGTAGTACGGCGCATAGAACTCAACGCATTTGTAGCCCACCTTCGCGACGGCGCGGACCGTTCCCTCCAGATCTTTTTTGAGCGCGTCACGGACGGAATACAACTCCAGGCCTACCGGAATCGATGCATTTGACGACGCTTGGAGTTTGGCCGCCACTGGAAGTGCAGCCGAGAGGGCCAGAAATGAACGGCGTGTCACTGACATAGACGACTATGGTACGACGAGGCGTTACCCGCCAACATGGTCACATATTTATGACCATGGCTTTGATATACTGACAAAATGGCCGAGGTTTATTTATGAAGAAAATAGCGGCAGGAGCATTCAAGACTCGATGCCTCGCGATTATGGATCGTGTCCAAAAGACAGGTGAGCCAGTCTTAATTACAAAACATGGAAAGCCGGTTGCGCGGTTGGTTCCGGCCACAAATGATGCCGAAGATATTTTCGGGTATATGTCAGGAAAGGTGAAAATCCTGGGAGATATCGTTGGCCCGATTACCCCGATTGAGGACTGGGAGACGAAGTGATTTTGCTCGACACACATGTTCTGATCTGGATGACCGGCACCCCTGAGAAGCTTTCCGCGGGAGCCCGCAAAGCGATTATCGATGCCAGATCCAATAGTGGAGTGGCGGTTGCCTGTATGACACTGTGGGAGCTAGCCTGGCTTGCCCAAAATAGGCGCGTTGCGTATTCAGGAAGTATCGAGTCTTTTGTTCGAGAAACAACGTCACGGGTGGTGGTTGAGCCCCTTACACCTGAGATCACCGCACTCGCTGCGGCTCTACCGAGTAATTATCCAAAAGATCCCAGCGACCGATTGATTGGAGCTACTGCAATTATAGAAGGCATACCACTCGTCACTGCAGATGAGCGAATCCGCACTTCGGGCCTGGTGGAATGCATTTGGTAGCTATCGACGCGGGTAGCCGCTCAATACGCACGCTGCGAGGGAGCCTGCGACGCCGTGGTATTCGGAATTTTCGCTCCGCCCTGAATCGGTGGGATTCCGAAATGCCCGGACAGGTGCAGCAGATCAATCGGGCTGATTGAGCCGGAAATGGTTACGAAGTTGATCTGATCGCGGCCGACCACCATGTAGGCCACTTTGCGGATCGCAGCATTTTCCAGGTGAAACCAAACATCGCTTTGAATAAGTTCTCCCTGCTTATTGTGCCCCCGCGCCAAATGCTCCCAGCCTGCTGCTTGGTACTGTTGCCGAATTGCATCCAGAATCGCTGGATCGCATACCGCTCCACTTTGGAAACGGAAATGGTGCACTGACACGCCGTCTACTCCAGCGATCACCCGGCGGAGGCTATCGTCATCCTGGTCCACCTTTGAAGCAATCACCAGCATCGAGTGGTCGAATGTGAAGTCGCTGTGAGATGAGGCGGTTTGACCCAAGTTGTAGATGGCTTGTGGGATCCAATCCTGAGATTGGCTTTGAGCTTCGGTAGGCAATTTTTGCTGTTGAGACTGAGCAATGATTGGAGAGAAGGCAACACAAATAAGGCAGGTAATACGAAAAATTCTCACGCGAGCCTCGAGACAGAAGTCAGGTGCAATAAACACGACCGGCGACTCCAAGTTGCTAAAAAGATTTCTTTTGGCGTTATCCTTACTAATTGTAAGGAACAGCCATTTACTGTAAGATGCAAGCATGGCGACAGCCACCGTAACTTCCAAAGGCCAAATCACAATCCCTCTTGAAGTTCGTCTTGCATTGGGACTGGATGTTGGAGATCGGGTGGAATTTGTGGAAATGGATCAAGGGCAATTCGCTATCGTGGCCGCGTCAATTCCGCTACAGAAATTGAAGGGCTTCATAAAGAAACCAGCCAAACCCGTCACAATTGAGGAGATGAACGCAGCAATTGCGAGACGCGGATCTCAAATCGACTCGCAGAAAAAGTGATCGGACTCGACACAAACGTAATTGTTCGTTACATCGTGCAGGACCATCCTGAACAAGCGGCAGCTGCGACCAGAGTCATCGATTCGTTTGCCGTTGAATCGCCGGGTTATATCTCGCTGACTTCGATGATTGAACTAGTGTGGGTACTCCAGACCTGCTATGAGGTCGGGCGTCCCGAAATCGAAGCGGTTATCGAATCCTTGTTGCGGGGCAGAGGGGTGGTCATTGAAAGGGCTGATTTGATATGGCGCGCCTTAGCAATATTTGCCAAAAGCAACGCCGATTTTGCCGACTGCATGATCGAGCGGAGCGGTTCAATGGCCGGATGCGACTACACGGCAACCTTCGATATCAGCGCGGCAAAATCGGCTGGAATGAAGCTTCTGACCTGAATATCGCACTGCTTGCAAAAGGACGATTAGCTCGTAATTTTTTTCCCTTTTTCGTCCCAGACTGCCGGGGTCTGCTTGAAGTACGAATAATTCGCCAAATGGCATCCCAGCGCGGCGTTGTTACCGAATTCCTCGTTTTCGACCACCTTCTTGCGTGAGCGGACCGCATTGAAGAAGTGAATCTGGTGATCGACAACATCGCTGTAACCCTCGGGAACTCCGAATACCTGCGTTCCCTCCTCGACCTTGACATCGGTATAGGGGTGATCTTTGGCGAAATCGGCCAGATACTGGTTCCGCAGCTTCGCCGGCCAGCCATAGATGGAATAGCCCTCAGGCTGCGGGCGAGTGTCCTGCGGGGTGAACGTCAGACTTTGGCCCTTGATGATGGCCGTGCCCTTCGTTCCATAGAATCCAATGAACTCTCCTTGATCGTTCATCAGATTGCAGCGCAGGTAAACGCGCAAATTGGGGTATTCGTAAAAAGTTTCGAGGAGGTCAGGATAATCGCGTCCATCTTTGAAATGGAACAATCCGCCCGTGGATTGAGCCCGCTTCGCAACCATGTTGGTGCCGGTCACGAAATGAATACCGGAGATCAGGTGGACGAACAGGTCGCCTGCAAGCCCCTCGCCATAGTCGGTAAAGCAGCGCCAACGGAAAAATCGTACCGGATCAAACGACCGCTTGGGGGCGTTCCCCAGGAAACTATTCCAATCGATTGTTTGCGGACTGGCATCGGGCGGAATCGGATATACCCAGGCGCCGCTCGGCGAGTTGCGGTCCCAGTAAGCTTCTATGTGATACACATCGCCAAGCTGGCCTGAATCCCAGAGTTCCTTCGCCTGCCCATAGATGATGGACGAGACCCGCTGACTGCCGATCTGCACAATACGATTATTCTTCTGCGCGACTTCGATCATGGAAAAGCCGTCTTCCACGGTATGGGACATCGGTTTCTCGCAGTAAACGTCTTTGCCTGCGGCGCAGGCGTCCTCAAAAATTCGGCGATGGTTGTGGTCAGGCACCGCAATGATCACTGCGTCGACATCTTTGCGATCGAGGATTTCCTTGTAATTGCGCGTGGCCGGAACGCTCGGGTTCTTCACCGCCTCCTGCGCGGCGGTATGGCGGGAATCGTAGAGATCACAGACCGCGACGCACTCAATGCCGGGCACATGCGTGGTGGCATTCAGCAACTCGCATCCGCGAACACCGGTCCCTATGGAAGCGAAGCGGACAGTATCACTCGGAGCAACCGGTTGCGGTGAGGCCCACACGTTTTTTGGCCGAAGCAGAGTAAAGTTCGCAGCAGCTGCAGTCCCTGCCGCCCCTGTACCAATGCGAAGAAAATCCCGGCGACTCCACGTGCTGTTCTTCATTCGAATCTCCTCCTACACAATTAGGTCCAAGTAGAAAAACGTTTCACCATAACGCAGCCGGAAATTATCGCACAGCTCTGGACTGTGGCAAGTCTTGATTTAGGAGAAAAAGTAAAACCTGGCCGGATTAGGTTTCCAGCATCACGGGTGCGCTCCGTTTTCTTCGCTGGTTCGCCTGCAGGACTTTCTTCCTCAGGCGAAGCAATTTTGGCGTGACTTCGACGTACTCATCGTCGGTGATGAATTCGATGGCTTGCTCAAGGTTCAACTGCTTGAAAGGAATCAGGCGAATGGCTTCATCAGCAGTCGAGGAACGCATGTTCGTCAGCTTTTTCTCTCGAACTACATTCACGTCCAGATCACTATCTTTTGCGTTCTCGCCGATGATCATTCCTTCGTATACCTCAATGCCGGGACCAACGAATATTTCTCCCCGTTCCTGCAGATTGTAGAGAGCATAAGACGTGGTCACGCCGGGACGGTCTGCGACCAATGCGCCAGTGAGACGATGAGGAATCTCGCCTTGCCATTCCCTATAGCCGTCGAAAAGCGAATTCATTACGATTGTGCCGCGCGTATCGGTCAGCAACTGACTGCGTAAGCCGATCAGCCCACGGCTGGGAACACGGAATTCCAGGCGTACGCGGCCATAGCCATGATTGTGCATGTTCGCGACTTCCCCTTTGCGCTCGCCGAGCTGCTGCATCACGACGCCGACGAAATTTTCCGGCACGTCTATGGTCAGATGCTCAACCGGTTCCATCAGCCTGCCCTCGACTCTCTTGGTCACAATCTCCGGCTTGCCCACCATAAGCTCGTAACCTTCGCGGCGCATCATCTCAATCAGGATCGACAACTGAAGCTCGCCGCGGCCCATAACTTTGAACGAATCCGTGCTCTCGGTCTCTTCAACTCGGATCGAAACATTCGTGAGGAGTTCTTTGTCCAGACGTTCGCGTAGATTGCGGGATGTAACATATGTGCCTTCGCGGCCCGCAAAGGGGGAGGTGTTCACCGTGAACTGCATCGCAATCGTAGGCTCGTCGATAACGATTGGCTCAAGCGGTGCAGGGCTTTCGGCGTCCGTAATCGTTTCACCAATCGTAATGCCTTCGACGCCCGCCACTGCCACGATGTCGCCCAGTTCGGTTTCGGTGATATCTGTCCGCTTCAAGCCCGAAAACGAAAATAGCTTCGTTATCTTCGTCTTTTCGACAATGCCATTGAGCTTCGCAATGCCCACTTCTTCGCCGGTCCGCAACGTGCCATTGAATACCCGTGCAATAGCCAGACGGCCGAGATAGTCGCTGTAGTCAAGGTTGGCGACCAGCACCTGCAGAGCTCCTGCCGAATCACCCTTTGGCGAAGGGATCTTCTCGACAATGGCGTCGAACAACGGGCGCAGATCCTCCCCGCCGCGATCTTTTTCGGTTGAAGCCGTTCCGGCCTTGGCATTCGTGTAGAACACCGGGAATTCGAGTTGCTCTTCGGTCGCGTCAAGATCGATGAACAAGTCGTAGATTTCGTTGAGTACCTCCTGCGGCCGAGCATCGGGGCGGTCAATCTTGTTGATCACGACGATTGGCGGCAGCTTTGCCTCAAGGGCCTTTCCCAGCACATAGCGCGTTTGTGGCAGCGGGCCCTCGCTGGCATCGACCAGCAACATTGCACCATCAACCATTTTGAGGGCGCGCTCAACTTCGCCGCCAAAATCACTGTGCCCCGGAGTATCGACAATATTGATCTTTACACCTTCATAAAGAATGGCGGTGTTCTTGGCGAGGATGGTGATCCCGCGTTCGCGTTCGAGCTCGTTGGAGTCCATTACACGCTCGACCACGGCCTCATTGGCGCGGAACGTGCCGCTCTGGCGAAGCATGGCGTCCACCAGCGTTGTTTTGCCGTGGTCTACGTGGGCAATGATGGCGATATTGCGGATCGATGAACTCAAACGTACCCTCTTCTCTACTGTATCTCATCCATTTAAATGCTCGGGGGCCTTCGATCTGTCAGTTCTGAGCAAGTGATCGCGGTCATTGTGCTACCTAAGGGGCCGCTGAAGTATTTACACCTGCTCACATTGCAGGAACGTTTTCAGAAGACTTCTCTGACGCTGGGCTTTCGTTTCCTCGCACATCAACTGCTGTCACAGAGTAAGAATATTTATGTCCAGGAACAACGCTTGAATCGCGGAATGCCGGCACTTTTACCAGGTCATTGTTGATTTTGGTCACTTGACTGTTCGTCTCACTCCTGTACACGTTGTATCCGGCAAAATCAGGCTCGCTACTCGCATTCCATATCAGATCGACAAACGGCCTTTGGCCGGGGCCGGAATACGCTGCCTCAAGTCCGGTCGGGGTGGCGGGAGGAAAAATGTCGTGCGCTACGATTCGCAGAGAGGACGTGTCTTCGCCTTCGACCTGCTCCAGCGCGCTCGGGTCCTCGATGAACGTGACCACCGTCGCTCGATAATCATAGGTTTCCTCCCAAACGAAACTTGTATCGAGCAGATTGGGAGTTGTGGTTCCCATTACTGGGACTTCCCCCGCGATCGAGTCGTTGCCCGTTTTACCATCGCGCCGGTAAATACGATACGCATACCGCAACTTCGGAATTTCCGGTGGGACCGATACCGGAGTCCAAGTGAGGTTCACTCCTTGCGATGTCAGTTTTGCGCCGAAGCCTGATGGCGCGGGCAACGTAGGCGCCGAAGGAACCCGCACCTGATTTGATAGTCCGGCACTCTTGCCGTATGAATTCAAAATATTGACTGCATACACGAGGTTCGAAGCAGGCGATTGCATTTCCAATGTAGGGGACAAGTGATCCGTATAACTTGCTTGAGGATTGGGGGACCGTCCGGCAGAATGGTTGTGAACTTTTCCCGATTTTTGCGAATCGGACAAAGTCGGTGTCGTCTGTTCAGTGACCGGCGTTCCACAAGTGTGCAGCGCTTGGCCTAAACCGCGGCAAATCTGCATGGCGCCCGCATGACGAAAAATGTGGTGGTCAGTTGTTTCAGTTGAGACCGACCAGTTGAGATGTACTTCATCACCCTTACGAAATGCCTTCAAATCTCTTACGGGACGAGCCAGTTCCAGAGATGGCGGCTCAGGAACGCCGGGACTGCCACAGCCGGCAGCCACTGCAAGCATTCCAATGCAGATGAGTAGTCTCAATTTTGGCCGATCCCCTACTTTGCGGCTGCTGTAGTCTCAGGTTCTACGCAAGGGGAGTCTGCCCCGACTGTGATCCGATCTCTCGACTGAATGATTATCGAGTCACGCAGGCGATCCTCATACCAAGTTCTGCACTTCCAGAGGTAAAGGCATTTCGGCGAACGGGCACCCACCCTCACTGAATTGCAGCCGTCATGCCGGAAACCAAACGTATAAGTCAAAGTGTAACTAGCCGGTAGCATACAGCCATAGCAGGCAAATCGTGACGCTTTCGCACTCTCAACTGCGGCAGGCGCCAGCATCGGGTGTCCGCTTATCACGCGCACAGAAGAAACTGTCCCGTCCGACCGAAGTTGAAGCTCAAGCTTTACGTCCCCTGAAACTCGCGCCGTCCTCGCGAGAGGCGGGTACTTAGGAGTGGAAAGTTCGGCCGGCTCAACATAGATCTCCTGTTGAGAGGTCTGCGCCGAAACCATTTCGACGGCGATCCCAGAAAATCCGATCGCAGCCATCGCGATCAACAGGCAGCGAGATCTACATACCATGCAGGAATTTTAATTGAAATCAACAAACGCCGGCGGCGCTATAGGATATATCGGCTCAGGTCCTGGTCCTTCACGATGTCAGCGAGCATCTTGCCGACATATTCGGCATCCACCGTAACTTGCTCGCCTTTTTTGTCAGGCGCAGAAAAACTGATCTCATCGAGCACGCGTTCCATGATCGTGTGCAGCCGCCGCGCGCCGATATTCTCAGTGCCTTCGTTCACTCGGAAAGCGAAACGAGCAATTTCTTCGAGAGCGTCTTTGGTGAATTCCAGCTTCACACCTTCAGTTTCAAGAAGTGCCGTGTACTGCTTCACCAGCGAAGACTTTGGCTCGGTCAGGATGCGGATAAAGTCGTCCATCGTAAGCGACTGGAGCTCAACCCGGATTGGGAACCGGCCCTGCAACTCCGGAATGAGATCGCTCGGCTTGGATACGTGAAATGCACCGGCAGCAATAAACAGGATGTGATCCGTTCGGACCATGCCGTAACGGGTATTGACGGTTGTGCCCTCGACGATCGGTAAAATATCGCGTTGCACGCCTTCTCTCGAAACATCAGGCCCATGACCGCCCTCGCGCCCGGCGATCTTGTCGATTTCATCGAGGAACATGATTCCCGAATCTTCCACGCGATCGATTGCGATACGCGTGACCTGGTCCATGTCGATGAGCCGCTGCTCTTCTTCCTGAATCAGGTATTCGAAGGCTTCGTTGACCTTCATCTTCCGTTTTTTTGTGCGCTGGCCGAAGATGTTCGGCAACATGTCCTTGATATTGACGTCCATCTCTTCTACGCCTTGATTGGAGATGATTTCGAAGGACGGGAAATTCCGCTCACGCACTTCGATTTCAACTGTGCGGTCGTCGAGCTTGCCCTCGCGAAGCTGCTGGCGAAGTTTTTCGCGTGTGCGCGAGTACGAGTCGCCTGTCGAAGCTTCGAGAGTGAATCCAGCTTGCTGCGGTTGACTGGAAGGCGCTGCTGGTGGAAGCAGGATATCGAGCAGGCGTTCTTCCGCGTTTAGTTCCGCTTTGTCGGAAACGTCTTCGAGTTTTTCTTCGCGCACATTGTCGATTGCGATCTCGACAAGGTCGCGAATCATGGATTCCACATCGCGACCCACGTATCCAACTTCGGTGAACTTCGAGGCCTCAACTTTGAGGAATGGCGAATTCGCAAGCTTCGCCAGTCTACGCGCGATTTCGGTTTTACCCACCCCCGTGGGCCCAATCATGATTATGTTCTTGGGGATCACTTCCTCGGCCATATCCGGAGGAAGTTTCTGGCGGCGCATACGATTGCGCAGAGCAATGGCCACGGCTCGCTTGGCGTCCTTCTGCCCAACAACATACTTGTCGAGTTCGGCGACAATCTCGCGGGGCGTCAACTCGTCAAGCGCGACTTGTTCTTCCTCGGCGGTAGCGGGTAAATAAATGGCCATAATTCAGTTATCAGCTCTCAGCCATCAGCTAAAACCCGCCTTTCCGGACGGCTGATGACTGGCGGACGGCTACAACTCTTCTATCGTCACTTTCTCATTCGTATAGATGCACATTTTACCGGCAATCTTCATCGCTTCTTCTGCGATTGTGCGGGCGGGAAGTTGAGTGTGCTCGGCAAGCGCCTGGGCCGCTGCCGATGCGTACGGACCACCGCTTCCGATCGCCGCAATCCCCCCATCGGGCTCAATAACATCGCCCTGGCCGCTGAGCAGAAATGTTTGCTCTTTGTCAGAGACCAGCAGCAGCGCTTCCAGATGACGCAGGAACTTGTCAGTGCGCCAGTCTTTTGCCAGCTCTACTGCTGCGCGGCCAAGATTCCCGTGATACTGCTCCAGTTTTCCCTCGAAGCGACTGAACAACGAGAATGCGTCCGCGGTGGATCCCGCAAATCCGGCCAGAATTTTGTCTTGATAAAGCCGCCGAATCTTCTTCGCCGAATGCTTGATTACGCCTTCACCAAGCGTGACCTGACCGTCCCCGGCCATGACAACATTGCCATCCCGGCGAACACATAGAACTGTAGTGGAGCGAATCAGGCGCTTCTTAGGCATGAACAATTCGACGAGCTAAGAGTTGATTATAGCAAGTGGGATAGCGCTAGCTAACGCACGCGACTCTAATTCGCATTTCGAAATCAGAGTCTACACAGTTACTTTTTCCCTTTTTCCTTCCAGCAACTGCCTCAACACATACTGCAAGATTCCTCCATTTGCGTAGTAAAGTGCCTCCTGCGGCGTATCGATTCGTACCAGCGCGTCAAATTCCTTGGCCCCTTTCCCTTTTTTAGCGCGGACCTTGAGTCGTTTCCCAGCGGTGAACTCCTCGATGAGCGGCCGAATGCCAGTGATCTCGAAAACTTCATCTCCTGCAAGCCCGAGCGACTGTGCATTTTGGCCATCAATGAATTGCAGCGGAAGAATTCCCATGCCCACGAGGTTTGAGCGGTGAATGCGCTCGTAACTCTCCGCGATGACCGCATGCACTCCGAGCAACCTGGGGCCCTTTGCCGCCCAATCGCGCGAAGATCCCGAACCATATTCCTTCCCAGCAATGATGATCAAGGGCACGTCGTCGGCGATGTATTTCTCTGATGCCTCAAAAATCGTCATTTCTGTGCCATCCGGCAAGTGCTCGGTGAATCCACCTTCGAGGTTGGGGACCATTTTGTTCCGCAGGCGCACGTTGGCGAACGTGCCGCGCACCATGACTTCATGATTGCCGCGTCGCGATCCGTAAGAATTGAAATCGGCCGGTTTCACTCCGTGCTCTTGCAGGTATCTCCCTGCCGGACTATCTTTTTTGATCGATCCCGCGGGCGAAATATGGTCGGTGGTAACGCTGTCCCCGAGCACAGCGAGGACGCGGGCTTTCTTGATGTCAGTCACTTCTGACGCTTTCAATCCCATGCCGTCGAAGTACGGCGCGCGCTGAATGTAGGTTGAATTCGCATCCCAAGCGTACGTTTCGCCCTCGGGAACACTTAGCGATTGCCAGTGCTCGTCGCCTGCGAAAACGTCGCCATAACTTTTGTGGAACATGGCAGAAGAAATTGAGCTTTGCACAACTTCATCGACTTCGCGCTGCGTCGGCCAGATATCGGCGAGATAGACCGGCTTGCCTTCGCGATCTTCGCCGAGCGCATCTTTTCTGAGATCAACGTCGATACGTCCTGCAAGCGCAAACGCGACTACCAACGGGGGGGACATCAGATAGTTCGCCCGAACGTCAGGATTGATTCGTCCTTCAAAGTTACGATTGCCCGATAAAACTGAAGCGACAACGAGATTCTTGCGATCAATCTCTTCAGAAATTTCCTGTCGCAGCGGGCCTGAGTTCCCGATACATGTCGTGCAGCCGTACCCAACCAGATGGAATTTTAATTTTTCAAGATACGGCATCAACCCGGCATTCTCGAGATAATCGCGAACCACTTTAGACCCCGGAGCGAGAGAAGTCTTCACCCATTCGGGAACCTGCAACCCACGCTCGACAGCCTTTTTGGCGAGCAAACCAGCGGCAAGCATCACAGACGGGTTTGAAGTGTTGGTGCAGCTCGTGATTGCTGCAATGACTACTTTCCCATGCTTCAAATGCCCGTTGCCCGAGACGTTTTCTGCACTTTGCACCTTGCCCGGCTTCATCAGTGACGGCAGCGCACTCTCAAAAGACTGCTTGGCATTCGAAAGCGACACACGGTCCTGCGGGCGCTTCGGACCTGCAACACTCGGCTCGACGGTGGCGAGATCAAGATTCAGCAATTCCGAGTATTCCGCTTCTGGCGTGTTTTCATCATGGAAAATGCCCTGCTCGCGGCAATAAGCCTCGACCAAGGCGATCAGTTCCTCTGACCGTCCCGTCAGCCGCAGGTAATTGAGCGTCTCGCGATCTATGGGGAAAATTCCGCAGGTCGCGCCGTACTCCGGCGACATGTTTCCAATGGTCGCGCGATCGGCCAGTGGCAAATCCTTCAGCCCCGGCCCAAAATATTCAACGAATTTTCCGACCACGCCGTGCTTGCGCAGCATTTCCGTTATCGTGAGTACTAGGTCGGTTGCCGTAGCGCCTTCCCGCAAGCGGCTGGTGAGTTTCACGCCGACTACTTGCGGGATCAGCATGGAGACTGGCTGACCTAGCATCGCCGCTTCTGCTTCGATTCCCCCCACCCCCCACCCCAGCACTCCCAGGCCGTTGATCATGGTTGTGTGCGAGTCCGTACCAACCAGCGTGTCCGGATAAGCCCTTCGCTTACCGTTTACCTCATTGACGAAAACCACCCGCGCCAGGTATTCGAGATTGACCTGGTGAACAATGCCTGTGTCCGGCGGCACAATTGCCATATTTCGAAACGCAGTCTGTCCCCAGCGAAGAAACGCATACCGTTCCTTGTTGCGCAAAAATTCGAGTTCCGCGTTCAACGCGAGGGCTGTTGGTTTGCCGAATTCGTCGACCTGTACGGAGTGGTCAATCACCAGTTCCGCAGGTTGTAGCGGATTTATTAGCGTAGGATCGCCGCCAAGGTTTTTCATCGCATCGCGCATCGCCGCCAAATCGACGACTGCTGGCACGCCGGTAAAATCCTGCATCAATACACGGCTGGGGGTAAAAGCAATTTCCTTTTCTGATTTCGTTCTGCTGTTCCAGGAGGCAAGCGCGCGAATGTCGTCCGGTTTAACGTTCCGACCATCCTCCGTACGCAATAAATTCTCAAGCAGAATCCGCAGCGAAAACGGCAGGTGCTGCGTGGAAATCCCCTGCTTATCGAGCGCATCCAGGTGGTGAATCTCGTACTCTTTGCTGCCAACCTTCAGCGTAGAACGTGAATGAAAGCTATCCATGAATCGGCCTTCCTATCAATTGTTATCGGGAAGACAACACAGTAGTTTAGTCGTTTGCGGCAGATTTTGCGTGAGGCGCGAGGCAGTACGCGCGACGGGCGAGATGCCCATCTTCACAAGCCGTTCACTTTGCGCGTAACAGCAGCACCGGCACGCTCACATTGTGCTGTACACGATTCGCCGTTGTTCCGAGAAAAAGGTCAGCAAAAAAGCGGTGCCCGTGTGTGCTCATGGCAACGAGGTCGCAGCCCTTCTGCTTCACCCAACGCACAATTTCCTTCGCCGGATCACCATAGGCCAGCTCTGCTTCGGCGGGAATGCCAGCCTGCTCGAATTCTGCGCGAACCTTTGTCAGGTAGTCGGTGTCTTCGGAAATCTCGCGGCTTACAGCATCTCGTCCGTATGTACGCGCCGCCCAACCATCAGCCACGTGCAACAACACAACACGACTGTCCGCCAACTTTGCCAGATGCTTTACATGATCAATGATGGCTCGATCGGTTGTCGTGCCATCGACTGTAATCAAAATTGTCTTGTACATGTGAGGCTCTTCATGCACCGATAATTGCGTGCCATGCAGCGGTCAATGACTCCGGCAAACCCCAAAGATCGAGCGCTGTAATCACAATTGCGCTGCCCCATCCGGCTATCGCCAACAACCAGCCGTTCTGCCACACGCCCATCTTCGAGCGTGAACTCGTAAAGTGCAGCAAAGGAAACATCGCAAATGGAAGCTGCAGCGCCAGGACCACCTGACTAAGCGTCAGCAAGTCGTTCACGCTTGCGTCGCCACGAATGCCGATGATCAGGACGGCAGGAACAATTGCCAGACCGCGCGTCACCAGCCGCCGGAGCCACGGCTGAATCCGCCAATGCATGAAGCCTTCCATTACGACCTGCCCTGCAAGTGTTCCCGTGATCGTGCTGCTTTGACCGCTGGCGAGGAGTGCAATAACAAAAAGCGTGCTTGCAATAGAGGTCCCGAGCAATGGCGCGAGTGTCAGATATGCAATTCGAATCCAATCGCTGTCCGTGCTGAATGTGATAACGTGCCCGCCCGCAGCCGTCACGCTTGTCCTCCCGTAAAAGACCAGGGCTGCGAGCACCAGAATGGCGGCATTCACGAAGAAGGCGATCGTCAGCGCAGAGGCTGAATCGATCATATTGAAGCGAATGGCGCTCCGGACTGATGCTTCGTCCTTCTGCAATTTTCGGCTCTGAACGAGCGCCGAATGCAGATACAGGTTGTGCGGCATCACCGTCGCGCCGATAATCCCGATGGCCACGTAAATCATTCCGGCTTGCCTGAAATGCGGACTGACCAGGGCACGACCCATTTCGATGAAATCTGGGCGCGTTTGCGGCAACACGAATATCTCGACCAAGTAACAGACGCTGATAGTCGCGATCAGCACCAGGACCACCGCTTCAATCGTGCGCATTCCATAACGCTGCAACGCGAGTAAAAGCAGTACGTCGATTCCGGTGATGATGACAGCCCAGAGCAGGGGGATATGAAACATCAAATTAATGGCTACAGCGCTGCCCAGTACCTCTGCCAGATCGCAGGCCGCGATCGCGAGTTCGCAAAGGAGCCAATTCGGCCAGCGGGTCCAGCGCGGATACCAATCCCGACAGCATTGCGCCAGGTCTTTGCCGGTGACTACTCCGAGACGCGCGGCAATAATCTGCATGAAGATTGCCATCAGGCTCGCCAGCGCGACTACCCACAGCAATCCGTATTTGAACTGGGCCCCCGCGGCCAGATCGGTGCCCCAGTTTCCGGGATCCATGTACCCGACACTTACCAGAATCGCCGGCCCTATGAACGCACGCCATTGCTGCCAGAACCCGGCTTTGTAGTCGGGAACCTCAACGGTGCTGTGCATTCCCTCAAGGGACAGATGACCGGATTGAGCGGCAACGGTAGTAGTCGCAACGTGATCCGACTCTTCCGGAGTTGGAGTCGAATGATCCATTTCGTACAGTTATCTTACCCAAAGCAGGTTCTCAGGGAATGCGCTGAAGAGAAGCGATGCGTTCGCTATACCGGACGCACCGTCTCCGTCTAACTAGTTGGATTGGGTAGGTTACTCTTGCTTTCCCACTTGCTGGCTCAAATATTGTTCGTAGCCAAGCTCTGCAATTTGATGAAGTTGCGCCTCCAGCCAGTCGACGTGATTCTCTTCGTCTTTCAGTAGCCGCTCGAAAAGTTCGCGCGAAGCATTGTCTCGATTGTCGCGCGCCGTCTGTATGGCACGGTTGTAGAGTTCGACTGCACCGATCTCGAGAGCGAGATCGCTTTCAATCTGCGCTTTCACGTTCTTGCCAACAGTGAGCTGCATCGGTTCCGTCAAATTGGGCGTGTGGTCGAGGAAAAGAATGCGCTCGATCAATTGTTCGGCATGCTTCATTTCATCTATCGACTGCTTCTTGATGTAGTCGCCCAATTTGTCATAGTGCCAGTTCTCGCACATTTCGGCGTGCAGGAAATACTGGTTGATCGCAATCAGCTCCTCATGAAGCGCTTCCTGTAAGGCTGCTATCACCTGCGGGTTCCCTTTCATCTGTTCTCTCCGTAATTGGTTAAATGGAAATGAAGGAGCTCTCCCAAATTCTGCGCGGAGAACCGTCACACAGTATCACAGCGCGTGAGTATTTATTGTTTTAGCTGGAATTGCAACGCGCTATTTTGCTCGCTGGTCTAGGGAGTTTGACAGGGATTCGGTATGACCCTACCCTTGTTTCTCTGGCCATGAAAGTTCTGCTTATTGGAAGCGGCGGACGCGAGCACGCCCTCGCCTGGAAATTGCGGCAGTCGCCGCGGATCAATCGGCTCTACTGTGCCCCGGGCAACGGTGGCATCGGCAACGAAGCCGACTGCGTTCCCGTGGACCAAAAGAACCTGGATTCGATCGTAAATCTCGCCAGCGAACTCAGGCCCGATCTCACCATTGTTGGCCCGGAACTACCGTTGCAGATTGGAATCGTGGACGAATTCACGCGTCGTAGATGGCCGATTTTCGGTCCTACCAAGGCGGCCGCACAACTGGAAACGAGCAAAAGCTTCGCCAAGGAATTCATGCAGCGGCACCGGATTCCAACTTCGCATTACGCGATTTGCGATTCGCTCGATGAAGTCAGACACGCGCTTGGTCGCTTTGGAACCCCGGTAGTTGTGAAGGCAGACGGCCTTGCCGCGGGGAAGGGCGTGGTGATCTGCAAAACAAAAGATGAAGCTGCCGCCAGTGCATCCGAAATGCTCAGTGGAAAACTGCTGGGCGAAGCGGGCGCGCGCGTCGTGATCGAAGAATGCCTGCAAGGGGATGAACTCTCATTTCTCGTGCTCAGCGATGGTGAACGCGTTGCTCCTCTCGTTGCGGCACAGGACCACAAACGGGTCGGCGACGGCGATACTGGGCCAAACACCGGCGGCATGGGTGCCTACTCGTTCTCCGGACTGCTCGATGAGCAAATGACCAATTGGCTACTGCAGCATGTTGCGCGCCCCGTGGTTATGGGCATGAAAGCCGAAGGAATGGAGTACAAAGGCATTCTTTACTGTGGGCTGATGATGACCGCTCGCGGGCCAATGGTACTGGAATTCAATTGCCGGTTCGGCGACCCTGAGACTCAGCCTATCCTGATGCGCCTTGAAAGCGACCTGCTCGAGGCGGTCGAAGCGTCGATCGATGGACGAGTGAGTGCCGGTGATTTCCGCTGGTCTCAAGATGCAGCCGTGTGTGTGGTAATGGCTTCCGGCGGCTACCCGGGAACCTTTGAAGTTGGAAAGAAAATTACAGGAATCGAAGAAGCCGAAAAGCAAGAAGGTGTAAGAGTATTTCACGCCGGAACCAGCTTGCGTGATGGCGGATATTATACGAGCGGAGGGCGCGTGCTGGGCGTCACAGCGCGTGGCGAAACATTGGATTCTGCCGTCAATCGCGCCTATGAAGCAGTTGAAAAGATTCAGTTCGAGGGCGCGCACTATCGCAAAGATATTGCCGCGCGCGCATTAGTCAAATAATTGAGGAGAAAGAATGACCAAACCGTTAGTTTCAATAGTTATGGGAAGTGATTCTGACCTTGAAATCATGCGGGAAGCGGGCAAATCTTTGGACGGCTTTGGCATTGCCTATGAAATTGACGTCACATCGGCTCACCGTTCACCTGATCGGACTGCCGAGTACGCACGCAAAGCGGCGGAACGCGGGATTCGCGTGATTATCGCTGGCGCAGGCGGCGCTGCACACCTGGCGGGAGTCATCGCTGCGCACACGACTCTTCCGGTGATCGGCGTGCCGATTTCTGCAACTCCGCTGAATGGACTGGACTCTCTGCTGGCAACTGTTCAGATGCCCGCCGGAATTCCGGTGGCAACGGTTGCAATCGGGAAACCTGGAGCGACAAACGCCGGAATTCTCGCCGCACAAATCATCGGGATAGCCGACTCTGCCGTTGCAGAGAAACTGCACACACACAAAGAGAAGTTGGCCAGGGGAGTCGAGGAGAAATCGCGCAAGCTCAAAGAGAGTGCTGCATAGCTGATGCGGGCGCGTATGGCATTGCGCGGGTAAACGGGCCCGCGGTGCTTCACTGTTTCTGAACATGTTGAGGTGGGCTACTTGCCAAGGCACTCCCTTAGCTTCGATTGTGGGAAGGCGGGCTTCTCGGCGCTGGAATAAAGTTAATCCAACTTCAGCCCTCGCAGATATTCTTTCATCTGCGCACCAAGGTCATCCCGCTTCAACGCAAATTCAACGGTCGCCTTCAGGAAACCTAGCTTGTCGCCAGTATCATGACGCTTGCCTTCGTACACATAGGCATAAATCTTTTCCTGCTTCAACAATAGGCGCATCGCGTCAGTCAGTTGCAACTCGCCACCCTTGCCAACCGGAGTTTTTGTGAGAATTTCGAAAATCGTCGGTGTAAGAATGTATCGTCCAATGATCGCCAAATTCGAGGGCGCGTCCTCAAGCTTGGGCTTTTCTACCATATTTAGAATTTCATACAATCTGCCGCCGTGGCGCCCTTCCGCAGGCTTCACGTCGAGCACGCCATAAGCGGAAATCGCCGCCCCTTCGACGATCTGCGTCGCGACAACCGAAGCCTGTTTCTCCTCGAAAACGCGCATCATCTGCTTGAGCACCGGCTCCTGGGCGTCAATCACGTCGTCCGCCAGTAACACGGCGAACGGTTCCTGGCCCACAAGTTCGCGGGCAGTCAGTACGGCGTGGCCAAGTCCAAGCGCTTCCTTCTGACGCACGTACGCCAGATGAATCATGTCGGAAATTTCGCGCACTACCGCCAGCAGGTCGGTCTTGCCCTTTTCTTGAAGGATTTTTTCAAGTTCAAAACTTACGTCGAAGTGGTCTTCAATCGCGCTCTTACCGCGCCCAGTAACCATGATGATCTGGTCACAGCCGGCCGCGAGCGCTTCCTCGACGCCATATTGAATGATCGGCTTATCTACCAGCGGCAACATTTCTTTCGGCTGCGCTTTTGTTGCGGGAAGAAAACGAGTTCCGAGTCCTGCGGCAGGAAAAACTGCTTTGCAAACTTTCATCATCTCCATTGGCCTTGCGTGAACGTGAACAGCGTTGGATGCGGGTTTGTATCAAAGCGTCGGGCTGTCGTTCCCGAGCATTGCCTTCCGAATAATCTTGAGCGGCACTCCGCCTTGCTCCATCAGCTTGTCATGAAATTCTTCGAGGTTGAAATCGTTACCCCGCATTTTACGATAGTCCTCGCGCAACTTAAGGATCTGCAATTTACCCAGCGTGTACATGAGATATGTGGGATCACTGGTCCCGCGCTTAGTCTCGACATCGGCAACGGCAGGAACCTGAAACCCTTCGTCAACAAAGAATTTTCTCGCCTGGTCCAGACTCATGTTTCCTGTGTGCATCTGAATGCCGACAATGTAGCGCGCATCGCGAAGCAATGCGTCCTCGAGTTGGCCCATCCGTAGTTTTGGATCGCCGTTGCCGTAGCCCTCGTCCAACATCATCTGTTCGCAATAGTGCGCCCATCCTTCCGCGTTTGTGCCGGAAAATATCAGTTTACGGACTTTGGAGGAATTCTTGCTGATCCAGAGAAACTGGATAAAATGCCCCGGATATACCTCATGAATGGCAACGCCGGGAATTTCACTGTAATTGAAGCTCTTCATCCACTCTTCCGTGCGCTTTGGCGACCACTTGGGGTCAGGCGTAGTCACATTGAAGAATGCTTCGCGACTGTTCGTCTCATATGCTCCCGGGGTGTCCATGGAAGCTTCGGTCGTTGCCCGCATGAATGGCGGCGTATCTTCAAGAACAGGAGGCGCACTCTTGGGGATGGTGATGATCTTCTTCTCTTCGATAAAGTGAGTCAGGCCAGAGAATGTGTCCCGGAAGGCTTGCAGCAGCTGGTCGGGTGCGGGATGCTGGTCCTGTAACTCCTTCACGACATCTTCTACGGAGCGCCTGGAATCGATCTCGGCGGCGACCTTCTTCAGCGCGGCCTGATTCCGATGCAAATCCTCGTAGCCGATGGCCAAAAGCCGATCGAGGGGGATGTCAACCATTTCGTCGTAGAGCAACTTCTTCCGATAATTCTCAGTTCCCAGTCGAAAGTCGCCGGTGGCATGAGGCAGAAGAGAATCCTTCAGGTACTTTTGATAATTCTCAAAGGCGTCAATCACCCCCTGGTTCGCAGACTTAAACTCCGCGAGCAATTTGGCGTCTTTAACTGCCGAAAACGCTTCCGGCACATCGTTGCGGTAAAAATCCGTTTCATCAGGGAGTTGTTCGAGAGCGATCTCTACATAGATCTTTGGCGCAATTTGCAGGTTTTGTCTGGCGTATTCGAGGGCTTTGGGAATTTGCCGCTCTCGTTCAATTACCGATCGAAGCCGCTCGTCAGCTGGAGCGTAGGTGCGCTTCATAATCACGAAGATGCTGTTCGTCACGCCGCCGCTGTAGTGGTCCGGGTCCTTGCGCCACATCTGAATATTCTCGAGTTCGAGCAGTTCGGAGCGGATTGAGGCGATCACCCATTCACGGTCTGCGGCAGTATCGGCGGGCAATTTCGCAGCGTCAACCGCCTCGAATTTCGCCAGAAAACCTTTCAGACCTTGCACCTGCTTTTCGGTTGAGGCGGCAGAGTAGTCTTCCAACTTGCGATCGTATTGATGAAAGCCGGCAGCCGTACCTTCTGTCGGCCGAAAGGAAAAATAAGAATCGAAAAATTTATCGACCAGCGAGTTGAATGTGCTGACGGCTTGTGTCGCTGAATACGCGGGCAACACAGAACACACGCACAACAACAGGCAAATACTTCTGCCGAGTTTTTTCATTTCAAGGTCCTTGATCACGGTATCACAACAAGCCGCGACGATTGATGTAGACCGCCACTGAGAACTTATTACGCAACGGAAGGTGAAATATTTTCAGCCAAACTTGTCAGCAACGATTGCAACTGCTCCAAAAGTTCTCTTGCGTCCAGCCCCTTCGCCAGAAACTTCAGGGTCCCATCCGGCAGGAATTGTGCGCCGCGTTGCGAGGAAACAAAAGTTGCGAGTCTTAATGGATCTACTGGCGCGTCCTGCCGGAAGCGCACGCTCACCAGGTCTCGCTTGCGTTCGATCCCAGTGACGCCAGCCTGCGCGGCCTGGAGCCGTAACGCCGCGTATCGAATAAGCTGCTGCACGGGTAAGGGCGGCTCTCCATAACGGTCCCTCAGTTCCGCTTCCACATCTGACAATTGCCTCTCGGTCTCAACTCCGGCAATTCTCTTATACATCCGCAATCGTTGGTTTTCTTCGAGAATATAGTCGGCGGGAATCCGTATATTGAGACCGAGGTTGAGCTGCGTTTGGGGCTGCGGTTCAGTCTCGCCTTTCATTTCACGCACCGCCTGCTCCAGCATTTGCGTGTACAGATCGAAACCGATAGCTTCAATATGGCCGCTCTGTTCGCCGCCCAGCAGATTTCCAGCCCCACGAAGCTCCAAATCCAGTGCCGCAATTTTGAATCCCGCGCCAAGATCGGAAAATTCTTTCAACGCAGCCAACCGTCTGCGAGCAATGGGAGTAAGCTCAATCTCGGCAGGCAAGAGCAAATATGCGTATGCTCGCCGATTCGAGCGTCCCACTCGCCCTCGCAACTGATACAACTCGGAGAGTCCAAAACGGTCAGCACGATTGATCAAGATCGTGTTACACAAAGGGATATCGAGACCGTTTTCAATAATCGTGGTTGCTACCAGAAGGTCGGCCCCGTGACGCATGAATTTGAGCATCACCTTCTCTAGCTCGCCTTCGCCCATTTGACCGTGGCCGACGATGATTCTCGCCCGCGGAACTAGTTCCTGCAGCTTGGCTGCGATTTCCCAAATTGTATCCACACGATTGTGCAGGAAGTAAACCTGTCCGCCGCGATCCAACTCCTGGTCGATCGCTGCACGAATCAGCTTCTCATCCCAGTTCGCAACCACAGTTTGTATTGCAATGCGATCCTTTGGCGGCGTTTCAATCACACTCATGTCACGCAATCCAACCAGTGACATGTGTAGCGTACGCGGAATCGGCGTGGCCGACATGGTGAGCACATCGACTTCCTTCCGCATCTGTTTCAGGCGCTCTTTGTGACGAACGCCGAAGCGCTGTTCTTCATCCACAACCAACAGACCAAGGTCCGCGAATTTCACGTCTTTTGAAAGCAAGCGGTGCGTACCGATGAGCACGTCCACTTTCCCGGCTTCGACTCGCTGTAAGATTTCTTTCTGCTGCTTTGGTGTTCGGAAGCGGCTGACCATTTCGATCGTCACCGGGAACGCGGCGAAGCGCTGCTTGAACGTTTCGAAGTGTTGAAAAGCCAATACGGTGGTTGGCGCCAGTACAGCTACCTGTTTGTTATCGCTAATGGCCTTGAAGGCGCCGCGCATAGCCACTTCGGTCTTGCCGTAACCGACGTCTCCGCAAAGCAAACGGTCCATCGGCTGTTGCGATTCCATGTCGCGCTTTACGTCTTTGATCGCTAGTTCCTGGTCCTCTGTTTCGCTGTACTCGAAGGCATCTTCAAACTCGCGCATCCATTCGTTGTCTGCCTGAAAGCTGTGGCCCTGCGCCGTTTTTCTCTGCGCATAGAGCTTCAACAACTCCTCAGTCATGTCTTTCATTGCCTTGCGAACGCGCGCTTTGGTCTTTGCCCATGCCGCGGTGCCAAGGTGATTCAGGGTCGGCTTTGCGCCTTCTTGTGAGCGATATTTCTGCACGAGATCGAGGCGGGTAAGAGGAACATAGAGCTTCGCGCCTTCTGCATATTCCAGGACCATAAACTCCGTGTTGCCATCACCCTGGTTGATTTCTTTCAGGCCCTGGTATTGGCCAATCCCGTGCTCGACGTGCACAACGTAGTCTCCAACCTGCAAATCGCGGAAATCAGACAGAAATGCTGAAGTCTTCGATTTTTGCCGCTGCGGCCGCGAAACGATTGATTCCGATTCATCGAATAGGTCGCGCGTGCCGAATATCGTGAGCCCCGCGTCGGGCAAAATCATTCCATCTGGAATGTAGGCTTTGACGAGAGTAGTAGTGAGCACTTCGCCCGCGAAGTAAGAAGTTTCATCCGCGTAGCTTTCGCCACCGCGAGTACGCGTTCCCAGCCGAAATGAGACGCCGTATTCCGTGAAGAAATCGGTCAGCCGCTCCAGTTCTCCAGTATTGGGCGCCGCAACCAGCACGCGCCGGTTCTCGGCTAAATGCCTCTTCACCTCTTCCAGCATTATTGGAATCGAGCCATGAAACCGCGGGCTCGGCTGTGAGTGGAACTCGAGCGTTTCAAGATCATCACCTCGCGTCACCCCGAGATGTTCGACGTCCGCACCGGGCAGCGCTTTGACTTTTTCTCTCCAATCATCAGGCGAGACGTAAAGGTCGGAGGGCCGTACCAGATTACCAACGCCGCTGCGTTCGTGAACTTCTTCAACTCGTTCCCAAAATTGATCAATCTCCGCCGTTAACAGTTCCGGCTCGTCCGCAATCACGGAGGCGTTTGGTAACAGGTTGAAAATCGTCCCAGTGGCGCCTGCAACCGGTGCATAGAATTCCCACCCTGGAAAGACCGTCACGCCACCTGCCCGCGTAGCTTGTTCAACAATGTCTGCAGCGCCGCTCACTCGTTTTCCAGAAAGCCGGGCATGAATCGCGCCGAGCAATTGCTCGTTCACGGGTGTTTCGGACAGCGGAAGTAGAACGACCTCATCTGCCGGAGAAGAAGATCGTTGCGTAGCAGGGTCAAATTTGCGAATTGATTCAACTTCGTCACCAAAGAACTCAATTCGTACAGGACGGTCTGCTTCGGGAGAATAGATGTCAAGAATCCCGCCGCGCAGGGCATACTCGCCGGGCATTTCGACCACGTCGGTCGAGTTGTATCCAACCGAATTCAGGTGCTCAAGTAATGTATCGATGTCGAAGCTTTCGCCCCGTCGCAGTCGGCGGGCGAGCTCCGCGTAATAGTCTCCGGGATTTAAACGCAGGACGGTAGCTCCGACAGGCGCAATCACGATAGACGCCGCTCCGCTTGCAATTTTCCATAGTGCGATCGCTCTCTGTTCTTGGATTTCGGGATGAGGCGAGAGATTTTGGAATGGAAGCACGTCGCGACTTGGAATTGAGACGACTGCGTCCGACGGTGGCCCGCCGATCAGTGTTGAGAAAGCTTGTACAACCGGCAGCAGCTCATCGGCAGCTTCGTTGTTCCGAACGAGCACTATCAGCGGGCGCCCTGCCGTTTTTTGTAACTCGGGAATTAGCAGCGCTTTGGCTGGAGAATTTAGTCCGGTGACACGTATCCGCCCCGTGTTAGCTCTCAGGTGGGAGACAACACGCAAAAAGAGAGGCAGCTTTTCGACGTCCGCAAACAGATCGCGGACGAAAGGCAGGGCCATTGCACTGTCATTTTATCAGTTGTATCGGCCCCGCCCCGGATGTACCTGTCAGTGCGAAGCGCCGCTGGCCGCTGCTCCCCCGCCATCATTCACGATTTGAAGAGCGTAGTCCTTCCCGCCAAAGCGGATTTCCGAAAGCGCCGAAGTGCCATCGGGATTATTGTTAACCACCGCGCTGTTGCCTTGCGGGCGATGGTCTATTTTCACCACTCGCGCCGACGTCGTCGCGACAACACTCTTGCCCTGGTAAATCTTGAGCTGGACGTCATCGCCAGTCCCTTCCCAGCGCAGGTTGTAGTTCCCGCTGGCAAGCTGCTTCCCGGCCACGCTGGTCGGATGCTGCAACTCGAGTGAGCCCTTGTTGTTAGCCGCGAAAGCGCTTCCCGCAACCAGCACGATGGTCGCCAGAAGAGCACTCTTTACTCTCAAACCTGAATTCGCCTTCACCGATCCTCCTACTTTCCGGGACGCCGGAAAACGGTTGTTGGCGGCAACTTCTGCTTAAGTTGGGCTTGTTTTTCCTCCCGAAAGCCCTACAATGCAGGCTCGGGTAAGCAGACGGGTTAGCGAAAGCGTACTCATCTGCCTCAGGGGACTGTTCTCCGCTGGCCGCCAAACCGTGCGAGGCAGTCCTCTGGCCCTTGAATGTTGTTTAGCGACGGACGTGCTCCGTCAAACCTCAGTACGCAAGCCGCTGCGCTGAGGTTCCGTTCATTTCTTCCCTTGGACGAACCACTCCTGCGCCCGTTAGCAAGCCGCCGCCAGGTAGAAACGAATTTGACAATCAGGTTGGAGCCGCTACTACCCGGACTTCTTGGATCTTCGGCGAATGTTTCTTGGCGCACGTTCCAGCAACACGATCGCGTGAGCGATGGCAGCGTTATCCGTGCCCATGCCTTCGGGAGTTTTGGCCTTGATCCCGATGCAATCGGGTGACACCGCAGTCAGTTCAGAGATATGCTGGCGAATTGCTTTTGTGTGAGGACCGATCTTGGGCGCAGCAAGAATCAACGTCGAATCGACGTTGACGATCTTGAATCCAGCCTCCCTGACACGGCGCAACGCCTCAGCCAGGAAAACACCGGAATCCGCGCCTTTCCATCGCGCGTCCGCCGGGGAAAACAAAGTCCCAATGTCTTGCGCGGCAACCGCCCCAAGCAGGGCGTCGGTGATCGCGTGAAGCAACACGTCTCCGTCCGAATGTCCGCCGAGGCCCTTGGGATGCGAAATTTCCACCCCGCCAATCTTGAGTGGAACTCCGCTCTTGAATTCGTGAGAGTCCCATCCGTAGCCGATTCTCATTTCGCCTTGATGTCCTCGTTTCGCGAGTAGAACTCCGCCAACTCCAAATCGGCAGGCGTTGTGATTTTCAAGTTACGCGCGGATCCCATTACTACTGCGACCTGATGGCCTGAGCGCTCGACCAGTGACGCTTCATCGGTCCCTGTAAAGCCGTCCGCAATCGCCTCGTCAAATGCTCTTTTCAGCACTCCATATCGAAAACCCTGAGGCGTTTGTGCCATCACAATTTTTTCGCGCGGAATTGTCGCTTTGATGATCGCGCCCTCGGCCGTCCGGTCGACCTGCTTCACGGTGTCCACGGCGGGAACACCGGTGATAGCTGCTCCATACTTTGTAGCCGCTGCAATCACGTCGTGAATGATTTCGTCGGTCACAAATGGCCGAACGGCGTCATGTACCAGCACAATGTCATCAGGGCCTGCTGAAACTGCAGTGAGAGCATTCGCCACAGACTGCTGGCGATTTTCTCCACCCTCTAGTAATACAGTTTTCTTCGTTAGAATTTCAGGGGCTTCCCGCTGAAGGCGCTCGCGAAATGGCTCTATCTCTTGCTTCCTAAGCGCAACAAGTATTTCGCCGACCTCTGGGTTACCGACGAATTTCCTTAGCGTATGTACAAGAATTGGCGTGCCTTGCAGTTCCGCGAACTGTTTTGTGGGAACAACTTTCTTTCCTTTCGCCGGCACGGCCGCCATGCGAGTACCTAGGCCAGCGGCTGGAACAATTGCAACTATCTTCATGCGGGCGAACAGTATACGAGTAGACCGCCAGCCGGTTCAAATGTCGCGTGCAACCTGAGTTGTAGGTCTGGCAACAAAATTAAGCCGCATTCGTCCGTCTGAGGTTGGAATCGGAGGCTTGGTGAAGCACACACGATCGTGGATCTCCTTGGTTGGGTTTTGCCTAGTCACGGTACTCGGCACTGCGTTGGCCTTCGCGGTGATCATGGCTGGGGCCTCGGTTGCGCTTGCCAGCCATCAGGTTCCGGATGAATCGGCGCAAGCTGGAACTGATGGCGCCTCAGCTCCGGAAACAACCGAGCTCACGACCTTCAGCGGAATGATTACTGATTCGTATTGTGGTGCGCGCCACGTGCGCTATAGGAAACTTTCGCCCGCCCAATGTGCGGCTGCGTGCATACGCGATGGCGGATCTTACGTCTTGGTGAATGGCGACCGCCGCTACAAACTCTCCGGGTCGCACAAAGAACTCAGCAAAGTCCTCGGTACTCGGGCCAATGTGACCGGCACATTAGAGGGCGACACCATTGTGGTCAAATCCGCCGGCCCCATGTTCTGATTGCGGTTTTTCTTTATTCCCCAGGCTCGTCCGTCACTCCTACCGGCTTCTTTGTCTCTGAGACCGAACTGGCGGCGCTCATTGCATTCCTGGATTCGCCGCGCTGGGCAGAGCGCTCATCCCATTTGCCGAAAATCATCTTGCCCGCCGTCGTCTGCAAGACCGACGTCACCGAAACATCAATTGTCTTGCCGATCATCTTGCGAGCGTTATCAACCACGACCATAGTTCCATCGTCAAGGTAAGCCACGCCCTGGTTGTATTCCTTTCCTTCCTTCAGGATGAACACACGCATTATCTCGCCGGGTAGAACAATCGGCTTGAGCGCGTTAGCCAGTTCATTGATGTTCAGGACTTCGACACCCTGCAATTGTGCGACTTTATTCAGATTGAAATCGTTGGTGATGATCTTGCCTTCGTAGAGTTTAGCGAGTTCGATGAGTTTTAAGTCAACCTCGCGCACTCCGGGAAAATCATCCTCAACGAT
>DATBIE010000030.1:0-27570 GCA_036557105.1 Terriglobales bacterium | reverse complement strand
ATTTCCGTCGGCACAAATTTTCCGCCGGTCTTCTGCACGTATTGCCGTTCCTGAATCGTGCTCAGAATTGCCGAATACGTTGATGGCCGTCCGATTCCACGCTCCTCCAGTTCCTTCACCAGCGACGCTTCGTTGTAACGCGGAGGCGGCTCGGTGAAGTGCTGCTCGGGGTTGATCGATCTAAGCGTAAGCTTTTGACCGGCTTCGAGCGCAGGCAACTTGTGCTTCAACTCTTCATCTTCTTCGTCTTTCCCCTCTTTGGACTCTTCGTAAACCTTGAGGAAGCCGTCGAACTTCAGAACCGAGCCGGTCACGCGGAACCAGAAAGCCTCGCTTGCGGACTTTGCATCAATATCTACAGTCGTCTGATCAAACACCGCAGGCATGATCTGCGATGCCACAAAGCGTTGCCAGATCAGCTTGTAAACCTTGAACTCATCTTCTTTTAAGTACTGCTTCACCTGGTCCGGATGCCGCATTGCCGAGGTTGGTCGAATCGCCTCATGGGCGGCCTGCGCCTCCTTCTTCTCTTTATATGTATTCGGTGATTGCGGCAGGTACTCCGCCCCGTAATTTGAAGTGATATATTCGCGCACCTCGGTCAGCGCTTCCGGCGCGACGCGAGTCGAATCCGTACGCATATAAGTAATGAGACCGACCAGGCCCTCATCGCCGAGTTCCACGCCTTCGTAAAGCCGCTGGGCGATCATCATCGTCCGCTTCACGCTAAAGCGGAGCTTGCGCGACGAATCCTGCTGCAATTTGCTGGTCGTGAATGGCGGAGTCGCATTGCGGCGTCGTTCTTTCTTTTCGACCGTGCGAACGATCCAGTCCGCTTGCTCAAGCGCGGAGGTGATCTTCTTCGATTCCTCTTCGTTTGCAATCTCGATTTTCTCTTCGCCTTTGCCGAGAAAGCGCGCGTCGAACGCCGGGGGTTTTGGGCCCGCGAGGTGCGCGTCAATGGTCCAGTATTCCTTCTTCTCGAAGGCCTTGATCTCGCGTTCGCGTTCGACGATCAAGCGCAGCGCAACCGTTTGCACTCGTCCAGCGGAAAGCCCACGCCGAACTTTGTCCCACAGCAGCGGCGAAACCTGATATCCAACCAAGCGATCGAGTACACGCCGCGCCTGCTGTGCATCCACCAGGTCCCGATTTATATCGCGAGGATGCTCGAAAGCTTCTTTGACCGCACGTTGCGTGATCTCGTTGAACGTCACCCGCCGGATGCGCTCATTACCATTTGCGTCTTTTTTCTTCTTTTTCTTCTTGGCTCCATCGCCCAGTTCTTCGGCCAGGTGTGCGGCGATGGCTTCCCCTTCGCGGTCGGGATCAGGCGCGAGATAGATCGTATCCACGCCGACCGCCATTTTCTTTAATTTGGCAACGACCTTCTCTTTGCCCGGTATGACGATGTACTCAGTCTCGAAATCGTTATCGATGTCGACACCAAGGGTGCTCTTGGGCAGATCTTTAACGTGCCCGAGCGAGGCCTCAACCGTATAGCCTTTGCCCAAATACTTCTGAATTGTTTTCGCCTTTGCCGGCGATTCAACGATGACTAAACCCTTTGCCAAAATATCCTCAATTGTTGGATTACGTTTCCGAAACTAGCACGAATGAGTCGACACCCACAAGTTTGCAACTTGGAAGCCACAGCCCGAAAAATCACGCGTTCAGAAAGTTTTCACGAAGTTTTTGCCGGGTAACTGCTTGATTTTTCCTGCTAATTCCAGCTCGAAAAGTGCGGCAAAAATCTCGGATGACGAAAGCTCCGGTTCCAGCTTCTCGATGATCTCATCCAAGTGCATGGCTTCATCGGCCTTGAGCACCCGATAGATCTTCTTTTCGTGCGGAGAGAGCGAAGGTTCCTCAAATAATGATGCAGTCTGCCCTGTCTGCGATTCAGGGGTGTCCTTGGGAGCAAGCGTAAGTCGCACATCTGCAGGGAGTTCCTCCCAGACGTCTTCCCAGGTGGCGACGAGCTTGGCCCCTTGCTTAATAAGCGTATTTGGCCCCCACGAGTTCTTGTTTGTGACGTTTCCGGGTACGGCAAAGACCTCACGATTCTGTTCCAGAGCACAGCGCGCCGTGATTCTTGTTCCGCTGTATTCGGCTGCCTCAACCACCAGAACGCCGAACGACATGCCACTGATTATGCGGTTTCGAATCGGAAAATTTTGTGGCGCCGCGAACGTTCCCAGGGGGAACTCGGAAATCAGCGCTCCGCCAAGGCTGAGAATCTGATCCGCCAGCCGAGAATTTTCTTTCGGATAAACAACATCGGTTCCGGTTCCGAACACAGCAACCGTCTTGCCCTTGGCGGCAACGGCCCCGCGATGTGCTGCTGTATCTACCCCTCGTGCTAATCCGCTGATAATCGTCAAACTCCGAGTTGCGAGATCGCACGCCAGCCGCTCGGCCATGCCGATCCCGTAGGGGGTAGGATGGCGAGTGCCAATGACTGCAATCCCCGGCTGCAGGAGGGCTTCAATGTCCCCTCGCACGTAAAGCACGAGCGGTGGATCGTAGATTTGCCTCAAACGCGCGGGATAGTGGAGATCATCGATGCTGATACAGTGAATCCCAGCTAAGGCGGCTTTCGCCAGTTCATCCTGGGCCGATTCCATCGATCGTCCGGTCGCCAGTGACTGGGCAGCAGCTGCGGGGATCCCGGCTGCTTCCAATTCGGTGAGAGTAGCCTTAAATACGTCGTCCGGACTGCCGAAAAATTCAACCAGACGCTTTGCCCTGGTGGGGCCAAGACCCGACGTTAAAGTCAAAGCCAGCCAAACAATTTGTCCTGAATCGACACGGGAAACTGGTAGATGTGAATCCGAAACGGCGGCATTTGACAAGCGGTCCTCCTTGACGACCAGCCGACTTTACGGACGCCCAAAAATCCGTGTCAAGGTCACTCGTCACATGTTTGATAAAATTTTCGCATCGAGCTGTGAGCAGTGAGCAGCAAGCGGTGACGCCCTTCTCTTGGCTTCAGATCTCGAAATGTTTGTAAGCCATTGCAAAGCTTACCCATAGCTCACAGCTCGATCGCTACTCTTATGCGTATCTCCGCTATTTCCTACCTCAACACTGCGCCCCTTATGTGGGACTTCGAGCACGGGTTGGCTCCGGCTGGATTCGATATCAGCTATACGATCCCTTCAGAATGCGCCAGACAGTTGCAAAACGGGACTGCAGACATCGGCATCATTCCTTCGGCGGCTTACGCTTCAATTCCGGAACTTTCAATCCTGCGCGGCGTAGCAATTGCATCTAAGCAGCCGGTTCGCTCCATCTTATTGGTCAGCTCGAAACCCCTGCAGGAACTCCGTGCCGTGGCTTTGGACAGCTCTTCATTGACTTCCGCGGCTTTGACCCAAGTTTTATTTGCAAGGTTCTGGGGTGGATCTCCGAAATTCATTTCCGCACCACCGGACCTCCACGCAATGCTGGCCAAGTGTGAGGCAGCGCTGCTCATCGGGGACCCGGCGCTCAAGGTGGACCGGTCTTTGTATCACACCTGGGATTTGGCGGAGGAATGGATCCGGTTTACAGGCAAGCCGTTCGTCTTTGCCTTTTGGGCGGTGCGCAACCAGGCGGCCCAAATCTCGAATCTAGAACTCTCCGCGATCTTTCAAAAATCACGGGACCATGGTCTTGAATCGAACAATCTGCGGCAAACGGCTGTGACTTGGGCGGCAAAACTCAAAATAACGGAGCAGAGGATTCTGGATTATCTGACCTCGAATATTTATTACTATCTTGATGACGAGTGCCTCGATGGTTTGCGCCTTTTTTATCAATATGCCCATGAATGCGGAGTGCTCCCACGTGTTCCGGATCTGAATTTCGTGAGTACAACACCAGCATTAATCTGAAGCGGCGTGCTTGGTGTACCACTCTGCCGCGCAAAACTGCCTCTAAGCGAATCAGATGCACGCGCTCGCTTTCATAGTCATTCTGCTGATTTGGCCTTGGCTAATTCGTGCCGGCGGGCCGGGATTGGTATTAATTGGCATTGCCGACAATTCTGTTGTCCCTCTCACTGGCAGTATGGATGTGCTTACCATTTGGCTCGCTGCCGGCCATCGTGATCTTTGGCCTTATTACGCCGTGATGGCAACGATTGGAGCTGTCGCGGGTGGATATATCACGTATCTGCTCGGGCGCAAGGGGGGCAAGGAAGCGATCGAGCGAAAACTCAAAAAGCAAAAGGCGGAAAAACTTTTCAAACGTTTCGACCAATGGGGGTTCAGATCGGTCGCAGTTGGTGCAATTCTCCCCCCGCCGTTTCCATTGGTTCCAGTACTTCTGGCCGCAGGGGCTTTGCAATATTCGAGAAAGAAATTTCTTGGGGCGCTGGTGCTCGGCCGCAGCATTCGATATTTTTTGGTTGCTGGACTTGGATCGCTGTATGCCAAGCAAATTACGGGGTTCTTCTCTCGCTATTACAAACCAGCATTGTTCATCTTGATCGGGTTGGCTGTTCTCGGTGGAATTCTTGCATTGCTCGAATATTGGCGGGTTCGGCATCACCAGGCACACGAACCGCAAGCAAGCCACGCAGCTTAGGACACCCTGGCGATGGCCTTTTTATTTCATGAGATGCTTTGACTTAGCGCCGCTTTCGCGCGCTCCACACACGCTTCAAGCGGCTGGCCCGTGTCGATTACTGTTTTGGGCAGGGTTATCTCTTGAAACCTAGCCTTCACTTGCAGATACAAATTGAAATCCCGGTTGGCAGCCGGATGACTGCAATCACGTGTCAGGCGATCACGCGCAGTGTTCTCACTACAAACACATTGCACGATCCTCCACTCCTGGCCAATGGCTTCGGCATAGCCTGTCGCGCGTTTCACTTGATACGACTGCGAAAATGTCCGGCCATCCAGAAACACAATGCGTTCGGGATTCTTGCGTAGAAGGTATCCCGCAACCTTCAGCATAACCGCCATGCAGAAGTCATCTTGCTCTGTGGAATACTCGATATCTGAAGGGCCGAAGAGTGCGGCGCGAATCGAATCCTTGTCCAGGATCGTACCGCCGATTTCAGTCGACAGCGCTCGGCTAAGCGTGCTTTTGCCGGTTCCGGGAAGTCCGGCCATGAGGACGAGCATGGGATGAGGATAACCGACGACGCATCACTCTAAGGGTTTAACACAATATCTTCAGCAGACTAGAAATCGCAATAGAACTTAACGCGTCGCCGAGACCAAATGAATTGGTTTCTTTTCGGAAGTAAGGTGGGTGTTCTCGTCCTTGGATTCTGCCGCTTCTGCGCTTTGCTGATCCACCCAGGCCTTTGCAATTCCGACCGCCAACGCACGCACTCGGGCGATGACGCCAACCCGCTCGGTCACGGAGATTGCACCGCGGGCATCAAGAATGTTGAACAGGTGCGAACATTTCAAGCACAGCTCGTAAGCGCCAAGAAGCGGGAAGCGCTTCTTCTCCAAAAATGATTCTTTGGGACGAAGTTCCGAGTATTTTTCGAGAAGCGCCTTACACTCGGCCTCGCATAGCTCGAAATGCTTCCAGGTCGTGGGTACGTCTGCCATTTCGAAGTTGTAGACCGACAGCTGCAACTCATCCGCGAGGCGAACGGCGCCATATTTCGTCGCCTGTCCATGGTCAGGATCGCGGGCCCAGACGATGTCATAGATCGAGTCGACATCCTGCAGGAAGGCGGCAATTCGTTCCAGTCCGTAGGTGAGTTCGGCGGAGATCGGGTTCAGGTCCACGCCGCCGCACTGCTGGAAGTAGGTGAATTGCGTGATCTCCAGCCCATCGAGCATGACCTGCCATCCGATGCCCCACGCGCCGAGGGTGGGAGATTCCCAGTTGTCTTCTTCGAACTTGATGTCGTGCTGGCGTAGCTCGATTCCCATTGCGCCGAGGGATTCGAGATAGAGCTCCTGCACGTTTTCCGGGGGCGGCTTCAGGATCACTTGCAGCTGCATGTGCTTGTAAAGCCGGTTGGGATTTTCGCCATATCGGCCGTCTGCAGGGCGGCGCGAGGGCTGCACATAAGCCACTTTGTAGGGTTGCGGGCCGAGAACGCGTAGAAAAGTTTCTGGCGCCATGGTGCCGGCGCCGACCTCAAGATCGTACGGCTGCTGCAGCACGCATCCACGCACGGCCCAGAAGGTTTGCAGGCGCAGGATGAGCTCCTGGAAAGTGAGCGTCTTGGTGGCGAGTTGGTTCAAAGCAGGTCGTCCGGGTAATCAGTGATTGTAAAGGATGGAGCGGAAACTGGTCAGCCCCGCAAATTCTTTAGGGAAATCCTCAACCACGAAGGGCACAAAGTTGCGCGAAGGAAAAAAGGCATAAGTTCACCCGATTCGTTCCAGCATTCCGCGAGTGACCAATTTCTTCTCAATGTGGCGCTCCAGAGTTTGAAGCAGGAATTTGCGAAGGTCACGATTCGAAGATTCTGGTGTATTTGGCGCAACCGGGGTTGGGATGCCGAGTTTTGAGAGCGGGACCCTCAGCATTTGTCCGGCGAGCTGCCGCGATGCATCCGACATCTCGGAGGAGGCAAGCCGCTTGTGCTCGGGGCACATGAGGCCATCGGCCAGGGCGTGAAAATACGCGCGGCTGCCATTCAAAATCCGTCCACAGGCTATGCACTCGGAGAGGTCCGGCAAGTAGCCCATCAGGCGCGCCATCCAAAGATCGAAATACGTGATCGGCAACCAGAGATATTGCCCGCCTTGGCCTTTGAGCCGGGACAACACAGAAATCGCCAGCCGGAAGACGGCGTCATTAGGCTCGCGATCGGGCGAAAGTTCGTCGAGCAACTCGGCAATGTGGCCGAGTGCGACCGCGCGCGGATAGCTTACTTCCGAGCTCAAAGGAGATTCGATTACTTCGCAAGCATCGAGTCGGGCCAACTCCTGCCGCTCGCGATCTTCATACGTGACCTTTACATGGGTGAGTGGTTCGAGAGCACCGCCGAACCTTCGGCGTGACTTCTTCGCCGCCCGGGCCACGCCGCGAACTTTGCCTTCTTCACGCGTGAATAGCGTGACCAACAGATCGGACTCGCGAAAGGGATAGGTCCGGAGCACGATGGCTTCCGATTCTTTCAGAGGCATGGCTGTGGTGATTGTAGTACTCGGGCTGATGGCCTCTAAAAGACTTGTCATTCCGAGGACTATTTGGTCCGAGGAATCTGCATTTGTGTTTACTGCAGGTTCCTCACCGCTAAAGCGGTTCGGAATGACAGGTAATTAGAATCCGCTGACGTCAGCGTCCGAAGTACTTGGCGTTGCGTTCGGCGTAGCTCTTCCACTTCTCCGGCAGGTCATCCAAAGCGAAGATTGCGGACACGGGGCAGACCGGGACACAGGCGCCGCAGTCAATGCATTCGACGGGGTCGATGTAGAGCATTTCTTCGTTGGCGAACTGCGGCTCGTCTTTCTTAGGATGAATGCAGTCGACCGGGCAGGCGTCGACGCAGGCGGCGTCTTTTGTACCGATGCACGGCTCTGCTATGACATAGGCCATGAGTAGGTTTCTCCTGAGCTCTTCGGAACTTTTGCGAAACAGTAATTTTACCAAGAATCGAGCAAGGCGGCACAGGCGTAGATCATCGAATGGAGCGTGGGAGCATTAAATGTGCGGACTCGGACATCTACCTTCTCGCGGTCAAAAGCATTGTCAATGGTGAAATCGCCTGATTGCAACATTCATGAATCGGAAGGTATGCCAACTGAAATACCTTCCTATACTGCTGTATCTTGTGCAACTAATTGATATGCCAAGCTATGAGGTTTTTGGGAGATTCTACGACTCTGTAATGGGCGACCGCAGGAAGGCGGCGAAAAGGTACAGCGTACCGTCCTAGTTGGTGAAGAATCGCGATTTCACTGATGTGCACAACGGTGATGTTTCGTTGAACACAAAATCCGTTATCAACTCATCATCATAAATAAGAACTCACGCTGCCTTTTTTTGTCCCGGGGCTTTGGCTTCCGGGTGGCCACGCTGAGCAGCAGCGTGCTCAATTTCTGCGTTGATTTCTCCGCCGATGAGGAAGGAGAAGCCGGTTACGTAAAGCCACATCAGAAGAATCATCACCGCGCCGAGCGATCCGTAAGTTTTACTGTAATTGTTAAAAAAATGCAGGTATGCGCGAAATCCGAAAGATGCCGCGATCCAGAGCAAAACGCCGACCACGGAACCCGGCGTGATCCAGTACCAGTGTTGCTCCCGAATGTCCGGAGCAAAATAGTAGATGAGCGAAAAAGAGAACGCGAGGAAGGCGATTACTATGGGCCAACGTGCCGCCTGCCAGGCGACGACCGCTACGTGCAGACCATATCCGCTTAGCACGTTGGCCATATACCCACCCGCGAGTACCACGACTAACGCGATGATCACCAGAAGCGATATAGCGATTGTCAGCACAATCGCGATCAAACGCGCTTTGATCCAGGAGCGGGCCTCGTCAATGTCATAGACACCGTTCAGGGCGGACATCATGGAAGCCATGCCACCGGATGCAAACCAGATTGTGAGGACGATTCCAAATGTGAGTTTTCCATTGCTGGCGTTCTGCAAGACTTCTTGCAACGTGTGATTCACGACCTCCGCGGCCGCCGGCGGCAGAACCGAAGAAAAATATGCAACCAGGTTCTCGCGCAATACACTTCCGCGGGAGGCAGAAAGCCCAAGCAATGCCAACAGAAAAATCATCATGGGAAACAGGGCGAGAACGAAGTTGAACGCCAGTTCGGCAGCACGGCCAAGCAGGTTATCTTTGCTGATTTCCGCGAACACTTTCTTCGAGAGCTGCACCACGCTCAGTCCGCCGAGGCTCCACATCGTCGATATCTGCTCGGCGGCGCTGAGTCTGGAATCAGCCATGAAACCCTGAGATGCAGACACTTGGATTCGAGACTAGGCTCAGGCTGTTGTTCTGGGAGAGAGTTTCGATAGCTCAGGCAGGACTGAGAGCGCTAGGCTGCGTCGTCTTCGATCTTGATACGCAGAGATTTCAGGAATTTGAGGTCCTGATCGCTCACCTTTAATTCGGGGTTGCTGGAGAGAGTTGTGACCATAGAGGTCTTGTCAGACTTTTCGCCGGGGCGGCTTACCCCGATGGTGGCTTCGAGGACCAGAAAGATGTCATAACCGCCATCCTTGATTCGTGAGACCACGTCGGCAATCTGCTCGGAATCGGCTAGCGATTCGTTAATTGCCTCGCCAAGTTCTTTCATCAAGTGCTTGAGTTGCTGGTCCACGAAATCCCCCGGCCGGTAGGCCACAAATACTTGGATGCCGCGTGAGTCTCTGAGAATAGCTCACGCATTAAGAGCATTTTAAACCCGCTGATTGGTAAAATCGAGAACAAATGGCGAATCTCTCGACCACCCGAAAGTTGGGTATTGCGGCACGAATTGCGGGACAACAGGTAAAGCGCACACGAACTTACGGCGCCCTCTTGAGCGGAGCACGGGCGACGCTCAGCCATTTTTGGCATGTTTTGGGTCAGCTCTGGTTAGAAGTCACCGGGTTTGTTTTTCTTGCATTTGCCACTGCCGGAGGGGTCGCATTGGTGAAGGAAATCGCCGCATATCATGTGGGTAAATCTCAGCCCTCCAAAGTAGCTGCCGCTGCCGGGTTCACTCTGATGTTTGGCTGGTTCGGGGTGAGTTCATTCCTCAAAGCTCGCAAGAAAAAGTGACCATGCCGCAAACGCCCAAAGCGCCAGTCGATCCAGTAGATCCCCAGACCTCCTCACATATACCTGTCAAGCAGGTATACATGCCGGCTGACCTTCACGATTGGGATTATGACGCTCAGGGCGGCTATCCGGGAGATTTTCCTTTCACCCGTGGCGTGCAGCCGACCATGTACCGCGGGCGCCTATGGACTATGCGGCAGTATGCGGGGATGGGCAATGCCGAGGAATCGAACAAACGCTACCGGTACTTGCTGGCTCACGGCACCACAGGATTGTCGGTGGCGTTCGACCTGCCGACGCAAATTGGTCTCGACTCGGATAATCCCCTTGCCATGGGAGAAGTGGGCAGAGTTGGAGTTGCCATTGATTCCATCGAAGACATGGAGTGTCTGTTCGAGGGAATTGATCTCGGCAAGATTTCAACCTCCATGACGATCAATGCGACCGCGCCAATTCTGCTGGCGCTGTACGTGGCGGTTGCGCGAAGAAGGAACATCGATATCCGAAAGCTTTCGGGAACGGTGCAGAACGATGTGCTGAAGGAATACATCGCGCGAGGAACTTATATTTATCCCATTTCGCAGGCGATGCGGTTGGTGACGGACTTGTTCGCGTGGACGAACAAGCATGTGCCGGAGTGGAACACGATTTCGGTTTCCGGATATCACATGCGCGAGGCGGGCTGTACGGCTGTTCAGGAAGTCGCTTTTACACTGGGCAACGGGTGCGCATACGTGCAGGCGGCAGTAGATGCCGGGTTGGACGTAGATGCCTTTGCACCACGAATTTCGTTCTTCTTCAATGCGCATAACAATTTTCTAGAGGAAGTTGCAAAATTTCGTGCAGCGCGGCGCATGTGGTCGCACATCATGCGGGAAAAATTCGGAGCGAAGACTCCGAAATCATGGATGTTACGGTTTCATACCCAAACTGCCGGCTCGACGCTCACGGCGCAGCAGCCGGAGAACAACATTGTTCGCACCGCGATACAGGCGATGTCGGCGGTGCTCGGCGGAACGCAATCGCTGCACACGAATTCCTACGATGAAGCATTGGGCTTGCCGACCGAGCAGGCGGCACGAATCGCTTTGCGAACTCAGCAGATTGTGGCTTATGAATCTGGCGCGCCCAATACGATTGATCCCCTGGCAGGATCGTATTTCATTGAGTCGCTAACGAATGAGATCGAAAAGCGCGCGCTGGAGTATCTGGAGAAAATCGAATCGCTCGGTGGAATGCTGAAGGCAATCGAGCGCGGGTTCGTGCAAAAAGAAATCCAGAATGCGGCGTACGAATATCAGCGGGCGATTGAGAAAGGGCAAGCGACTGTAGTCGGGGTGAACCGCTTCACGCAAGAAGGCGAAGGTGAGGTGCCGATCCAGCGGATCGACGAGTCGCTCGAACGGAAACAGGTGGAGCGATTGCAGGCATTGCGAGCGAGGCGAGATCAGAAGAAGTGGAAGGCAGCAATGCAGTCGGTTCGAGATGCAGCTCGATCGCTGGACAACCTTATGCCAAGAATTCTTGGCGCCGTTGAGGCTTACGCGACTGTCGGCGAGATTTCAGATGCGATGCGCGGGGTGTTCGGGGAGTATCAAGAGACAGTGGTGATCTGACTTTCTGTTTCTTCTGAATTTCACGACTTTCTCTGCAATCTTTGCGGCTTTCTCTGCGAACTCTGCGGTTAAAAGCTTTTTACCGCAAAGTACGCAAAGGATTCGCAAAGAGCGAAGAAGAGCGGCAACGAAGATCGGTTGTCCCAAACAACATTTCTGAAAAAGCACTTAACCGCAGAGTACGCAAAGAGACAAACGAGAACACAGAGAACTTACCCCACAATTTGTACGACAGGAAATCAATCAGAAGTTTTGTATCCGCAAGCTTCACGGCAGGCGGGGCAATACATCAGACCGTCTTCGCACAGGCGAATCCCAAGTTGAGTTTGGCAAAGGCAGCAGTATCTCTCGCAAGTGCACTTTGATTCCGACATCTCGCATTGCATGCAGACGTAGGATTTGGAAGTTCCGGCGCTCGTGCTCATCCATCAGAATGTATTCGCGGGACCGGGAATGGGAAAGTGCCGGAAGTAATGTCTAGAACGAAAGCATTAACCACAAAGTGCACGAAGTTGCGCAAAGAAAAATCGTGTTGCCCAGCCTTCAATGAAAATGCAGAGATCAGGCCCCGGCCGTTTTCAACTGTACGCGATACCACTCTACGGTGCGGCGTAGACCCTCTTCAAAATCAACTTTCGGCAGATAGCCGAGATGCTGCTTGGAGAGAGACAAGTCTGCAAGAGAGTGCTTTACATCTCCCGGACGCTCCGCGCCATACTTCGCTTCCCCCGTGTAGCCGATGATCTTCTTTAATAATTGAAAGGTTTCGTTCAGGTCGGCGCGTTTTCCGGTTGCGACGTTGAAGACACGACCCGCAGCCTGGCCGGCAGGAGCTTTGGCGGCAAGAAGGTTCGCGTGAACTGCGTTGTCAATGTAAGTGAAATCGCGGCTCTGCGTGCCGTCACCAAGGATAGTCGGTTGCTTGTTGTTCAGCATCTGCGTGATGAATTTCGCGAGCACGCCCGAGTACGGAGACGAAGGATCCTGCCGCGGACCGAAGATGTTGAAGTAACGCAGCGAGACTGTCTCGAGTCCAAAGCAGCGATAAAAAGACGACATGTAGTGCTCGCTGGCGAGCTTTGCCACGGCATAAGGAGAAATCGGATTGGGAAGCATGTCTTCGCGTTTCGGTAGCGTTGGAGTGTCACCGTATGCGGAGGAGGATGCGGCATAAACCACTCGTTTGACGTTTGCGTCACGAGCAGCGATCAGCAGATGAACAGTTCCATCAACATTGGCGCGGTTGCTGCCAAGAGGATCGAGGACGGATTTTGGGACCGATGGGATGGCGGCTTCGTGGAAGATGCAGTCCACCCCGCGACAGGCGGCGTGCAGGGCATCGAGGTCGAGGAGGTCGGCTTCGCGGAAGTCGATCTGACCTACGATTTCCGAGATGTTCTCTCGCTTGCCGGTGGAGAAATTATCGATGCCACGGATCTCGTTGCCTTCTGCAAGCAAGGCACGGGCGATCGATGAGCCGATGAATCCGGCGACTCCGGTAATGAGATACAGGGGCACAGTTCAATATACCGAATGCGGGACCACTCCTTTCTACATCACGTGACATCAAGGAAAAAGCTTACATCGGGGCACAATTACTTCCAGAAGCGACTTCTCTTCAACGTCTCAAATCCTTCAGAATTTCACGCGCAGCGTTTGCGCCCGAGCCGCCGGTGAGACCGGTTCCAGGATGCGTGCCTGATCCGCACAAGTAGAGATTGCGAATCGGAGTGCGGTAACGTGCCCAGTCGAGAAATGGACGCATGGTGAAGATCTGATCGAGGGCCAGTTCTCCGTGAAAGATGTGGCCACCAGTCATTCCGTAAGTCTGTTCGAGATCAAGTGGCGTGATGGCTTGTGCGTACAGAATTTTGTCCGGAAGGTCAGGCGCGTACTGGGCGATCGTCTTAACGACGACATCGGCCAGGTCGGACCGTTGGTCAGTCCACGTACCGTCTTTCAATTTGTAGGGCGCATATTGCATGTACACGGACATTACGTGTTGTCCTTTTGGGGCGAGTGAAGGATCGATAAGAGAGGGGATCGTAATCTCAAGAAACGGAGCGCGTGAGAAGTTTCCATACTTCGATTCGTCAAAAGCGCGCTCCAGATAGTCGATCTCCGGCCCGATCTGGATCCGGCTTTTCAGTGCGTCCTGATTTCCATTGAGACTCGTAAAAGTTGGCAACGCCGACAACGCAAAATTTAGTTTTGCTACAGTCCCGTTCATCCGGAAATTCTGCAGGCGTTTGGTGAAGGTGGGTGATAGCAGAGATGCATCGGTAAGCTTGAGGAAAGTAGCCTTCGGATCGGCATTGGAAATGACCGCACGTGCCGCAATCTCTTCACCTGTTGAAAGGACTACGCCCTGCGTGATTTCATTTTTAATCTTGATGCTTACCACTTCTACTCCAGTGCGAATCTCGGCCCCGGCTTCTTGTCCGGCATTGGCCATTGCTTGGGTAATCGCGCCAATGCCGCCTTCCGCAAAGGCATTCGCTTCCGGAGTATTGGTATTCTCAGCCGCACGAAGCAGCAGGACCAGACTCGTTCCCGCCGACCATGGGCCCATAAATGTGCCGAAAATTCCCCGGGCGGCAATGGTTGCACGCAGCAGATCATTCTCGAAAAACTCAGAAGCAAGGTCAGCTATCGCCATCGGTCCCCAGCGCAGCAGATCGTAGGTACTCTTCTTGCCTAGTCCGCGAATGGAGCGACCAAGCTGCAAAAGGCTGAAGAGATCACCCTTTGTCGGCCGCGAAATTTCAGGCGGGGTGATTGCGAGAGCCCTGGAGATCACTCGTGAAGTTTTCTCGAGCGCGATCTGAAAGTCGGCATACTTCGCGGCATCTTTGTTCGAGAATCTGGAGATTTCCTGCGCGGCTTTGCCGTGATCGCGATAGAGAACTAATGAACGATTGTCTGGCGAGAGTGATGTGACGGCAACGTCGGGCGAGATCAGCTTGAGCCCGTGCTCTTCGAGTTGCATGTCGCGAATGACATTTGGCCGCAGCGAGGCCGAGTGCGCCAGAACGGAAGCTCTGAAGCCGGGATGAAACTCCTCCGTGATCGCCGCACCGCCGACCTGACCGCGGCGTTCGAGCACGAGCGGATTGTACCCGGCCTTAGCGAGATAAAAAGCTGTGACAAGGCCGTTGTGCCCGCCGCCGATGATAATGACATCGCGAGATTGATGCATTGTGCTCTGTGGTTTTCCTTTGTGTAACTCTGTGTTCTCTGTGTGACGATTTCGCTTTTAGGAAGTGAACCCCTTTACCACAGAGAACGCAGAGTTACACGGAGCAAAGCCACGGAGGAATTTAGTTGACGTCTTTCAGCACCTCCAGCGCGGCCAGCCTTCCCGGGGCTCCCATGATCCCGCCGCCGGGATGTGTCGCCGAGCCACACATATATAAGTTTCTGATTGGAGTACGGAACCGCGCCCATCCTGGCGCTGGACGCAAAAAGAAAAGCTGCTCAAGCGAAAGTTCTCCCTGGAAAATGTTCCCCTCGCTGAGTCCCCATTCGCGTTCCAGATCGAGCGGTGTGAGCACCTGCTTATGCAGGATGATGTTCTTCAAATTCGGCGCATACTCAGAAATGGTATTGATGACAGTGTTGCCGAAGTCATCGCGCAATTGGTCCCAAGCCAAGCCAGGCTTCAATTTGTACGGTGCGTACTGGACAAAACACGAGAGCACGTGCTTCCCCGGAGGTGCGACGCTCGGATCCGTGAGAGATGGAATTACCATATCGATGTATGGACGACGAGAGAACATTCCATACTTCGCGTCGTCATACGCGCGCTCCATGTATTCGACTGCGGGCGAGATGGAAATCGCGCCCCGCAAATGCGCGCCGGATCCTGGCATGCATTTGAAATCCGGCAGAGCGTCGAGAGCAAGGTTCACTTTGCCCGAGGATCCGCGGAATTTGTAGCGCTTTACCTCGTCGACGAAGTCGCTCGGCAAGCTGCCGTTGTCGATGAATTCAATAAACGTATGCCGCGGATCGACACTCGAGGAAATCACGCGGCCGTACATTTCGTCGCCATTGGTTAGAGCGACTCCAATCGCACGGCCGCCTTTTACGATGATTTTTGAAACGCCGGACTCCTTGCGAATCTCAACTCCGGCTTCGAGTGCAGCTTCGGCGATGGCATTCGAGATCCCTCCCGTGCCGCCGCGAGCAAACCCCCATGCGCGGAATGCACCGTCAATTTCTCCCATGTAGTGGTGAAGCAGAACGTAGGCGGTCCCTGGTGAACGTACGCCGAGGAAGGTGCCGATGATTCCCGAAGCCGACATAGTCGCCTTGAGGACGTCGGTCTCGAACCACTGGTCGAGAAAATCGGCGGCACTCATGGTCATGAGCTGGACCAGGTTGTAACGGTCTCCGCTTGAGAGTTTTTGAAAACGTCGCGTCATGAACAGCAGCTTTGAGAGTTCTTTCGGATTCAGCCCGGTCGGGTCGGGCGGCACCATGTTCAGAATCGGTTTCACGAAATGGCACATCGGCTGCATCGCCTTGCCGAAATCGTCGTAGGCGTCAGCATCGAGCTTAGAGTGCCGGGCGATCTCGCGATGCGTCTTGCCGTGATCATTTATGCGCCATAGATAATCGCCGTTCGGCATGGGCGTGAACGTGCCATCCAGAGGAAGAATTTCGAGCCCGTGGCGCGGAAGGTCAAGATCGCGAATGATTTCCGGGCGGAGAAGTGAAACAACGTAGGAGCAAACGGAAAATTTGAATCCGGGAAAAACTTCTTCGGTAACGGCAGCGCCTCCAAGCACGTGCCGCCGCTCGAGAACAAGAACTTTCTTCCCCGCACGCCCGAGATACGCAGCATGCGTAAGCCCGTTGTGCCCGCCTCCTATCACGATTGCGTCGTATGTGGTAGCCATGAGTGTTGGTCGTGAGCGGCGAGTGATAAGCAGTGAGCCATTCCTTACTCGCGAGGCACTGCTCGCCACCGATTGCTATTGAAACAGGAAATGATACTCGCGAATAGAATTTCAGGCAGAACCCGATCAGAGGCCGCTGAGCAGAACGCTCCATTGAAGAAAGCGAGACATGAAGTTGACGTATTGTAACACTCAATTTCGGGTCGATCCCGAAGCTCTTCAGCATTTACCTATCGAAGAAGAGCTCCGGTTAGAATTTGTTCGTGGCATTCTTTCTCGGAATTGACGGTGGAGGAACGAAAACCCGGTGCATTGTAGGTAATGAGAGTTCAGAGTTGGGGGCCGGTACTTCTTCGAGTTGCAGAGTGCAGAAGGTTGGAGAGGCTTTCGCGCGGGACTCGCTTTCTGCGGCCATTCACGAAACTTGTGTGCAGGTCGGAATTTCTCCTCGGGAAATCGCGAGGACTTGTGCAGGGGTTACCGGCGCCGCGAGGACGGAAATTGCTGAGGTGATGCGAGGTCTGATCGCGAGCATTGTTGGCGGCGAGATCGATGTGGTCGGAGACATCGATGTCGCGTTTCAGGATGCGTTTGACAAAAAGCCGGGGGTGATTGTGATTGCGGGAACCGGCGCAATCGTATTCGGGCGCAACGAACTCGGGGAAAGCCGACGTGCAAGCGGCTGGGGGCCCGCCGTTTCGGACGAAGGATCAGGTCATTGGATCGGGGCTGAGGCGGTCCGCGTGGCATTGCATGCGTACGATCGGGGTGAAAAGGATGCATTGTTGGCTGCCCTTCAGAAACAGCTTGGCGCGGAAAGCTTCGCGGACTTTATTGTGAAGGTCAACGCGTCTCCGCCTCCGGACTTTTCGGTTCTGGTTCCTCAAGTAGTGTCGTCAGCTGATGAAGGAGACCATCGGGCGAGAGAATTGTTGGAGAGAGCGGGAAGGGAATTGGCGGGTGCGACGGAGATCGTGATTAGGCGGCTATTTGGCGACGCGTCGGTTTCGGTCGCAACTCATGGCGGCGTGATTGCGAGTAGTTCAATAGTGAAGGCGTCGTTTGAACGAAATGTGAAAGTAAATTATCCGCAGGCTGTGTTGCTTGACAAGGCGGTTGACCCGGCGCGTGGAGCCTTGCAGCGCGCAAGGAGCAAGTTCAAGGGAGTCGACACGTAACTTAAGAGCCCAAAGGCACGGCGAGATCCTTCGATTTCGCTCAGGGCAGGCGGCCCGTGCCCCTTATCCATGAATGAGCCTGATGCAAAGAGTACGCTTGGCAAGCTTGTAGAGTTGGGACCATCTTATCCGAGCACTGACGTGATAATTACCAGTGAAGATGCTGCCCTTGCGTTTCTCAAGAACGCACAGGCAGGTTCTGCCGATCTCGCCCAGTTGGCTAGAAGCCCGATTGCGGCGAAGAGTCGAAAGGTGTTGCTTGCGTTGGTGGAGCATGCAAGAACTCCACGCCATATTTCGATCCCACTGCTGCGACGCATGTTCACGTTCGATCTCGTGCAGGTAACGCTAACGCCTGCGCTTCCAGCTGATGTGAAGCGCGCGGCGGAAGAGCAAATCATCCTGAAGCTTGAGTCGATTGCGCTGGGTGAAAGGATCACGCTGGCTCGCCGAGCTTCGGGACGGGTGGCGATGGAATTACTTCAAGATTCGGACGCGCGCGTAATCGCTCCGGCGCTCGATAATCCGCAACTGACGGAGGCACTCGTTGTACAGGCACTAATGAAAAAGGACGCGCCTTCGAAGTTGTTCAGGTTAGTGAGCGATCATCCGAAATGGTCGTTGCGACGAGAAGTTCAAATTGCATTACTGCGGAGTGAGAAGACTCCGGCTCATCGCGTCCAGGAATTCGTGAAGAACTTTTCGCCCAGTTTTTTGAGAGAGATTCTGCCGAGCAGAGAAGATCAATGAAGTCAGGTTGTATAACCTTGGCGACCGGGTAGATGGCGTCGAAGGTTATTCGTCCTTAGTTCCAGCGGCCCTTTCGTCAGGAGAAAGCTGGTCGATTCGTTATCCTAATGAAGGCCAAGGACTCTCGGGCCCCAAAAAACCACTATCCGGAGCCAATCGATGATTTCGCGCCGCAAATTCGCTCAGATTTCAGCCACCGCTCTTGGCGGGCTCGCAGGCTTGGGTGTCCGATTTCCTCACGCATTCGGCCAGACTCAGACGTCTTTCGCGCCGTTGCTCGAGTTCGGCTATGGCGATGTGAACATCACCAGCGAACTGCACGAAGCGCAACTCCGGGAAACTCACGACGTTCTGATGAACTTAGACGAAGACAGCTTGTTAAAGCCATTTCGCCAAATGGCTGGACAATCGGCTCCAGGAGCGGACCTTGGCGGCTGGTACAACTACGATCCGACTTACGACTGGCACAAAGACGACGCAGGTTTCGCGCCAAGTGCGACTTTCGGTCAGTGGATTTCGGCACTATGCCGATATTTCGCAATTACTGGTTCGCCAGAAACACGAAACAAGGTACTGCGCTTGAACCAGTTATACGCGAAGACAATTTCTGAAGACTTTTACGACAAGAATCGCTTCCCGGCCTACTGCTACGACAAGTTAGTTCTCGGCCTGATTGATTCGCGGAAATACGTCGGAGACACCTCTGCATTTGACATTCTTGACCGGACCACGAAAGCTGCAGTTCCGCACATGCCGGGAAAGGCGATTGATCACGATGTGGCATGGAGGCCGGGAAAAGACCAATCGTACACTTGGGATGAGTCGTATACGATTCCCGAAAACCTGTTCCTCGCGTATCAACGCGGCGCCGGTAACCAGTATCGCGAACTGGCAGTTCAATATTTGAACGATCGCACCTGGTTTGATCCGCTTTCACGGGCAGAAAATGTTCTCGCCGGTAAACATGCCTACAGCTATGTCAATTCGCTGAGTTCGGCGATGCAAGCATATCTGACTCTCGGCAGCCGCAAACACCTGCAAGCCGCGAAGAACGGATTTGACATGGTCACTGCACAATCCTTTGCCACTGGCGGCTGGGGGCCTGACGAAATGCTTCGCGCACCGGGGAGTAATGATGTCTATCAAAGTCTGAAACAGACCCACCACAGTTTCGAGACGCCATGTGGGTCCTATGCGCATTTCAAAATTACCCGCTATCTCCTGCGCGTGACTCGCGATTCGCGTTACGGCGACAGCATGGAACGCATGATGTACAACACCGTGCTCGGAGCACGGCCCATGCACACCGACGGACGCGCCTTTTACTACGCTGATTACAACTATGCGGGAAAGAAAGTTTATTCAGATCACCTCTTTCCGTGCTGTTCGGGCACGTTACCGCAGGTGGCAACCGATTATGGAATCAACAGTTATTTTCACGACGAGCGAGGAATTTTTGTAAATCTGTATCTGCCTTCCAGTGTGCGATGGAAACAAGACGGATGGTCAATGACGCTTTCTCAGGCAGGGGACTATCCCTTTGAGGACTCTGTACACTTCGAATTGCAAACCTCGGCGCCAAAAGACTTCACAATCAACCTACGTATTCCGGAGTGGGCAAATGGCGCCAGAATCGAAATCAACGGTAAGCGCCGGCCGGAATCCGTCGTTCCAGGCGCCTTCGCGGCCATCTCGCGTCAATGGAGCACAGGCGATCGCATCGATCTGGAACTTCCTCGCAAACTGCGCCTCGAGCCTGTTGATTCAAACCACTTAAACACAGTTGCGCTCTTATGCGGCCCTCTGGTCTTGTTTCCTATCCGTGAAAGAGATTCACATTTATCTTTTGTGAGGTCGGAATTGCTTGCTGCAAAACAGACCCGTCCCCAGTTATGGAAGACTGGTCCGCGGAAATTTGTGCCCTACGTTGCGATTGATGAGGAGCAATACTCTACGTACGTAGAGGTGTCCGTGTGAGCAATGTTGCAATTTGACGAAGCGGGTCGCAGGCGAACTTCTCTACCTTTCTTGATGTTCACCTGTTCTTGATGTTCGCGCATTGCCCGGATTGCAGGTTCTGCCCCACCTTTCGAAAACGGCGTAAGGTGGGGCACTGCGAACTCGAGTAGGCCTTAAATCCCAAAGACGACCCAAGCAACAAACCGCAGCTGGATTGATTTAAGGCACGCGCTGAGCGACAAGGCCGATACGGCGCTGCGCTGCATGAACCGGGCGTGCGCGAATCCGAAATCGTTTGGGCATGCTCATCATACGTATTATCAGATAGCCTGCCTACTTTCCCTGCTTAATAGGACTGACGCTGCGTTTGAATGGCTGGAGCGCAGTGTGGATACGGGATTCGCCTGCTGGCCGTTTTTTAAAAAGGACCCGTGCCTTGAAAATCTTCGCCGCGAGCCGCAGTTTGAACTGCTGGTGAGTTCTTTGCGAGCGAAGTATCCGGATGAGCTGGGATTGTTGTAAAGCGGATTTGTGCGCAGGCACAGTCGCTCGGCTTCGGCTCGCTTTCTCTCTCCATGCGTCTTACGGCACGACTGAAGTCGTAACGAACGTTGCGGGCATAGCATTGAACTGTCTGCTCGGGGAAATGGCAGATTCCTCGTCGTCCTCACCGCGCAAGTGCGGCTACGGACAACTCGGAATGACAGTAATAAGGGGACAACTGGAACAGCAGGTTCGTCGATTCCGACGAATGATTCGCGAAGCGAATCATTCGGTTGCGCTCGGAATGACATTGTTAGGGAATCGTTCCCTACTGCAGCGGCGGCGGCGGTTCGGGTTCAGCGGAACCGTCGGCGCGAGGATCGGAAGCGCCATAGTTCACGTTCAACTTTGAATCGTGCATCACGGCGTTGCCACGGCCCATCAGACTTGAATATCCCACATGCACTTGCAGTTGGTGTCCCATGGATGAAAGTTTGTCTCGCACTTCCTGCGGAACACGAGATTCGATGTTGATGTGGCATCCGCGCTGGGCGTGAACCGTGAAACGCGCGGTTTCGAGCGCCTGCTGGAGGTTCATTCCGTAATCGGCGACATTCGAAACGAACTGCGCGTGAGCGAGCGGCTGGTTCGCGCCTCCCATAATGCCGAAGCCGATGTGCTGGTCTCCACGCTGCATGAATGCGGGAATGATTGTGTGGAACGGGCGCTTGTGAGGCGCTAGGACGTTGGGCGAATTGGGATCCAGCGAAAACAAGGCGCCACGGTCTTGCAGAACGAATCCCATGCCGCGCACGACAATGCCCGAGCCAAAGGCTTCATAGTTGCTTTGAATCAGCGAGACGATGTTGCCGTCGCGATCGACCGCGGTCAGATAAGTAGTGTCGCTGCGCGGGGCACCGTACTTTACATCGCAATTGGCGTGATTGGGGTCAATGAGCGCGGCCCGTTCTTTTGCGTAGTCCTTGGAAAGCAGCCCTTTGACCGGTACTTTGGCGAAGCGGGGGTCAGCGTTGTAATGCTCGAGGTCTGCGTACGCGAGCTTCATGGCTTCGATCTTCTTATGGAGTTCGGTGAGGCTCAGTGGGCCTTGCGGGCTGGCGGGAGCGGTTTCCATGATGTTCAGCATTTCCAGCGCAGCCATGCCCTGGCCGTTGGGCGGAAGTTCATAAACGGTCCAATCACGGTAGGTGGTTGAGATCGGGTCAACCCACTCGGGCTTGAAGTCTGCGAGATCGGCGGCGGCCATCGTTCCGCCGTCAGCCTGGGAGGTCGCCAGAATTGCCTGCGCGATTTCGCCTTTGTAGTAGGCATCGGCGCCGTTGTTCGCGATCAGGGTGAGTGCCTTGGCGAGATTTGGATTGCGAAAAATTTCCCCGAGGGCAGGCGGCTTGCCGTTTGGCATATACGTCTTCTGGCCTTCGGGTTGGTTGGCGAAAACCTTGGGAGCGTCGCCGAAGTATTCAGAGTCGAGCTCTCCTGCGGGAAAACCGTGATCGGCGTAGAAAATCGCAGGTTGCAGGATTTGTTTCAACGGCAGCTTGCCAAAGCGTTCATGCAGCGCGTTCCATCCAGCGACGGCGCCAGGAACGGTTACGGAATCGATGGAACGTAAAGGAATTTCCTTAAGACCTTTGGCTTTCAGATGCTCGAGGGTGAGACCCTGCGGAGCCCAGCCGCTCGAGTTCAGGCCGTAGAGTTTGCCCGACTTTGCGTCCCAATAAATTGCAAAGAGATCGCCGCCGATGCCGTTCATCATGGGCTCTTCGACGCCAAGAACAGCGTTGGCCGCAATGGCTGCATCCACGGCGGAACCGCCTTTGCGGAGGATTTCAGCGCCGGCTTGCGAGGCCTGGACGTAGCTTGTGGCCACGATTCCGTATTTGCTGACGACCATGGAGCGGGCGGTGTTGCGGTCCTGAGGCAGTGCGTATTGGATCAGCAGAAGGGTTACGAGAATGCAGAGCGCGTGCTGGAAAAAGATCCTATTCCCTGGAGTGACGTTCATGAGAAGCGAATTTACACGAGTTTTGTCCTAAGAACAAAAACCGTTATCCACCCATCCGACTTTTCCTGAGGAGCAACGCAGAGCGGACGGTGGGATAGTAGGTCCGCTCTGCAAAATGCAACCGAGTTAACTAGCTGCTGCCTTCGCGCGCAACATCTTGCCCAACTCTGATGCGGGTCCTTTCAAAACGTGGTCATCAACTTCCACCACGTGGTGCTTGTAATCTGGATGCGGGCGAAACTCCAGATTCTTGCCATCCTTCGTCTTGAACGCTTCGGCACGAACCGCCGCAACTAGCTTGCCGTTCGCATCAGTGATCACGCTAAGTTTTGCCATTGTTTCATCCTCTCCGGCCGGAATATGCCGACCTCAGTCCTCTGAACTCCAGGTCAGGACAATCCGCCGCCCTCGAGTTCCATCCATGTATCGGAGCCACGGTTGGTAACGGTGATCGAATACGAGATCAGTCCCCGCAAATCCAACTGCTTACCTTGGTTGTTAGTAATCAGATCGCCGCCGTTGTCCTGCGGTGACCCCTGTGCGAATTGGGCGCCTTCATCCGACTTGCCGTTGTTGAACCAAAAGCCGATCGGCACATTGGAAGCACCGGCTGGAATGAACGCCCAGAATGGAACGTTGTACGCCATACTGTTCTCCTAATACGCAGGCTTTTTGCCGAGCGCATATTCAGATAGTGACAGGTCGTACCTGTTCGTTTCTGACTCAGATTTATTTTTGAAAATGTTGCAGGATGGCTTCCGCTTGATTTCTCGTGACCACGGCGGAGAGTGATGCAACATCCGCTTGCTTTACGGCTTGCAGACTGCCGAAGTGTTCGAGCAGGCGACGCGTGGTGCGTTCGCCGATGCCGGGGATCTCACGCAGTTCAGTTGAGCGATCGCGAATTTGACGGCGTTTGCGGTGGAACGTAACGGCAAAACGATGAGCTTCGTCGCGGATCAGCTGGACGAGATGCAGCACCGGATTGTGGTGGTCGAGGGTGATAGGCTCGTTTTCCTGCCCGAAGACGTAAATGATCTCCTCGCGTTTGGCGATCGATGCGAGAGGCTGGTTAATAATCTGTAAGGAATTCAGCGCGTCTGCTGCGGCATGGAGCTGGCCTAAACCGCCGTCAATGAGAATGAGGCTCGGCATTTGCTTCTGCTCGTCCTGAATTCTCTTGTAGCGGCGCGTGACGACCTCGCGCATGGAGGCGAAGTCATCAACGCCATCGACGTTGCGAATGATGAATTTCCGGTAATCGGACTTTTTCATCCTGCCGTCTTCCCATACGACCATTGAGGCGACTGTCTCCGCGCCTTGAATGTGCGAAATGTCAAAGCACTCAATTCTCTTCGGCAATTCGGGCAGGGCGAGCGCCTCCTGTAAAGCTTCCTGAATGGCGCGGGTGTTAGGCTTCATCACCCTGAAGCGTTGATCATAGAGTTGCTTGGCGTTGTTGGCCGCGAGGTCGATGAGGGAGCGCTTGTCTCCGCGAGATGGAACCGTGATGTGAACCCGGGTGGCACGGCCGCCTGCCGCTGCGAGTTGCTCAGACAGTAGTTCTTCCAGCATCTCCCGATCCTCAAAATCCACCGGAACGTAGACGTTCCGAGGGACATAGGGCTGACCGATGTAAAGCTGTTTGAGAAGCGAAGAAAAGAATTCGGCGGGATTGAAACTTGTTGGATTTTTCCCAATACGAACGGGCCAGACGCCCTTTCCCCCAGCTTCGGATGAGACCTCCTCCGCACTTTCAAACTCGGGTAAGTCTTCCCAGAAAAATTCGCGGCGGTCGAGCACGCGGCCACCGCGCATGTGGAAGAGATTGACCGCGAGCATCCCGTTTTCGAAGTGATAGCCGAAGACGTCGGCATCGTCCCCTTCGACTGCTGCGATTCGTTGCTTCTCCTGCAACTGCTCCACCGTGGAGATCAGATCACGGTATTTTGCTGCACGCTCGAACTCCTGCGCTTCAGAAGCCTGGGCCATGCGCTCGCGAAGTGACTTTGAGAGATCTCCAGTTCGGCCTTCCAAAAATAACTTCACATCGCGGACCGCTTCTTGATAGATCTCCGGCGTGGTCAGGCCTTCGACACACGGCCCGAGACATCGTCCGATGTAAAACTGCAGACATGGACGTGGATGAAAGCGGTTCAAATCCACATAGCAGGACGGAACCAGAAAATTCCTGTGGATAAGGTCAACGATTCTGTACGCAAGATTGGCCGGGAAATATGGGCCGTAGTAAACGCTTCCGTCTTTCCTTAATCGCCGAGTTACGTACACGCGCGGAAAACGCTCGCCGAGCGCAAGCCGCACATAAGGGTAGGTTTTGTCGTCGCGCAGAAGAATATTGAAGCGGGGCTTCTTCTGCTTAATGAGGTGGTTCTCGAGAGCGAGGGCCTCCTTGTTGTTGGCGACGACGATGTAGTCGACATCGACCGCTTCGCGCAGCAGGGTGCCGGTCTTGGCGTCGGCGATTCGGCCTTCGTGAAAATAGGAACTTACCCGGTGGCGAAGGCTCTTTGCCTTGCCGACATAGATCACCTCACCTTCGGCGTTCTTGTAGAGATACACGCCCGGCGAGCCAGGGATAGACCGGATTTTCTGTTGGAGATCCATCTGTTCTGAGCACGGGACAGTCCCAAGACTTGCTTAGGCAAGCCCAGCCAGTGTGCTGTCGGGGAGTTCCTGCTTCTATTTTAATGCTTTGAGCGGCGAGCGATGAGCGTCGGGCAATGAGCATATGTTCTCGGCGGACGCTCAAAATGTGAGCACACAGTCCACAAAACGCCAACTACAGAGAACACAGGGTTGCACGGAGGACCGCCACGGAGGCAGCGAGTACACTTATCGTCTGTGAAGCTGCTTCTTCTAGGATCGGGGAAAACCGGATCGCTGGTGGCGGAAGTTGCTCGTGAGCGGGGGCATGAAGTCGAGACGCTTCGCGCAAGCGACAACGCGCAGGCATCTGGCTTGACCGACAGGAGACTGCGGCCAGTTGATGTTGTTGTGGATTTTACGACGCCTCATTGTGTACTCGACAACATTGAGACCTGCGTGGCCGCGGGGAAGAGCATGGTGGTGGGTACGACCGGCTGGTACTCCGAGGTAGGAAAGGTGCGTGCGAAAGTTGAAGCTCGGAAGACCGGATTTGTTTTTGGCTCAAATTTTTCTATTGGCGTGAATCTTTTTTTTGATCTTGTCCGGGCTGCCACCCCGGCGCTGCAGCACCAATATTTTCCACATGTTTACGAGCGGCATCACGCACACAAGAAGGACGCTCCATCAGGAACGGCTGCGATGATTCAAAGCTTATTGCGGCAGAATCCCGACGTCGAGGTGGAGATTACGTCGTTCCGCGAAGGCGAAGTTGTCGGAATGCATGAAGTCGTGCTCGATTCGCCAGCGGACACGATTTACCTCTGTCATGATGCGAAATCGCGCAGGGGATTCGCGGAGGGAGCAGTGCGTGCGGCGGAGTGGATTGCGGGGAAGCAGGGCTTCTTCGATTTCAAAGATGTTTGGCGGGAAATTCCCTAGCTGCTGAGTTTTCCTGAACCTCGCATCCGCGTTATCTTATGTGCATGCAGCTTCGTGGATGCGGTACAGCCCTGGTCACGCCGTTCCATCAGGATGGATCGCTGGACGAGCAGGCGCTCAAGAACCTGGTTTCCTGGCAAATCGAGTCAAGCATCGACTTTCTTGTGCCGTGTGGCACAACCGGCGAAACGCCGACGCTGAGCCATGAGGAATGGCTTCGGGTGATCGATCTCACTGTCGAAGTGGCGGGTGGACGCGTGCCGACTGTCGCAGGCGCGACTTCGAATTCTACGCGCGACGCGGTTGCCAAGGTGCAAGAACTTGCCACCCGACCGGGAGTGGATGCGATTCTTACGGCTTCTCCGTACTACAACAAGCCAACACAGGAAGGCCAGTACCAGCACTTCAAGGCCGTTGCGGAAGCGGCAAACAAGCCGGTGATTCTCTACAATGTTCCCGGGCGAACGGGCGCGAATCTAGAGGCTGGCACGGTCGCGAGGCTCGCCGAGATCCCCAACATCGCGGGAGTGAAAGAAGCGAGCGGGAACCTAACGCAGATTGCTGAAATCTGCGCTGCGGCCCTTCCGGATTTTTCGGTGCTGTCGGGCGACGATGCGGTGACCTTGCCGGTAATTGCATTAGGCGGAGTAGGCGTGATTTCTGTTGCCTCGAACGAGATTCCCCGGGAAATGGCAGAGATGACACGAGCAGCTTTGAACAATGATTGGAACTCGGCGCGTCAGATATTCCGGAAGTATTTGCCGCTGATGCAGGCGAACTTCGTCGAGTCGAACCCCATGCCGGTGAAGGCTGTGCTCGCGATGATGGGTAAGATTGAGGAGGCGTACCGTTTGCCAATGGTGCAGATACGCCGCGACACACGTTCGAAGCTGCAAAAAATCGCCGGCGATGTTGGCTTGATTGCGAAAACAGCTGCCGCAGCCGCCAACGCTGCAAGTTTCTTTGTTTACGAGAACTGGGCGTCCGGACCTCACAAAGCGGTCCTGCACCGTTCTACGTGCGGACAGTGCAGCAACGGAAAGGCGAGACCTGCTGGACACTCGTCGAACCATGCGCGCTGGCATGGTCCGTATACCACACTGGCGGAAGCCCGCCAGATCACGCAGACGCTGCCGAGCGTGCTGATTCGAAGCGAATGCAAGTGCATTTAAAGCATTGGGTAATTTGGTAATTTTGTAATCGGGTAATTTTTCGACTCTTCTTTTTCTCGGCGGCCTCTGCGGTTAAAAGCTTTTGAATCCCCTTCCTTTATACTTCTCCTTCCATGAAGCTACAGCAAGAAATCGAGCGGCTGGCGTCTGCTCGCGAACGGGGAACTGATGCTCGCGAAATATTTCTCGAGTTTCGCGACGCGCTTACGCGAGGAGAAATTCGCGCGGCGGAGAAGGCTGGCGAC
>DATBIE010000029.1:0-4395 GCA_036557105.1 Terriglobales bacterium | reverse complement strand
CGGATATCCATGGTTGGTCCATCGCCTTACATACCGCCGCCACAATCATGACAATTTCCACGTCCGTGGCTATAAAGAGGAAGGAACGACCACGACTCCGTTCGATATGACAGTGCTGAATGATCTTGACCGCTTCCATTTGGCGGGCGACGCGGTGGACCGCGTGCCAAAATTGCAGCGCATCGGAGGCCACTTCAAGCAGTTCGTACGTAACAAGCTCGTCGAACACAAACAGTACATCCACGAACACGGCATTGATATGCCGGAGGTTCTCAACTGGAAATGGACGTACTAGGTTTCAACACTTGTCTCATTGATGAAAATTCTCGTCCTGAACTCCGGCTCGAGCAGTCAAAAGACCGCTCTATTTGAGCTGGATCCCGAACCCGGCAATGATCCCGTCCCGCCGCTTTGGGAAGGCAAGGTGGAATGGGACGGCGACAAAGAAACCGTCACAACCCGTAACGCGGGCGGCAAGGAAATTCGCGAAGCGTCAGAGCGCCCGGCCGCACAACGAAACACCGCCTTAGAAATATTGCTCGCCCAACTGTGGAATGGGCCAACAGCCGTTCTCAACAACAGAGGCGCAATCGACATCATCGGACACCGTGTTGTTCACGGCGGCCCCAAACTGCACGAGCCAGTACTGATAGATGCAGGAGTGAAACAAGCAATTGAAGACGTCTCCGCCATCGCTCCACTTCACAACAAAGCAAATCTAGCGGGTATCGACATCGCCGAAAAGCTGTTTCCCGGCAAACCGCAACTCGCAGTGTTTGATACTGGCTTCCATCGCACTCTGCCGAATTGTGCTGCCGTCTATCCGGGACCCTATCAATGGTTCGAGCGTGGAATCCGCCGCTACGGGTTCCACGGAATCAACCATCAATACTGCGCAGAGCGGGCAGCGCACATGCTACGCCGCCAGCTTTCCTCATTGAAGATTGTTACCTGTCATCTGGGTAATGGTTGCTCGCTGGCTGCTATCGAAGGCGGAAAGAGCATCGACACAACCATGGGTTTCACCCCTGTTGAGGGCCTCATGATGGGGACCCGCAGCGGCTCGATCGATCCTGGAATTCTGATTCACCTAATGCGCACAGATCGCGATGACGCCGAAAAGCTCGACAATATCTTGAACCACCAATCGGGACTGCTAGGAATTTCGGGAATCTCGAGCGATATGCGCGATGTTATTAGCGCAGCACGAACGGGCAACTCGCGCGCCAAGCTTGCCTTCGACATTTTCGTTCATCGTCTTCAGACGGAAGTTGCCGCTATGACTGCATCTCTGGGCGGAATCGATGTGCTGGTCTTCACCGCAGGAATCGGTGAGAATTCAGCCGAAGTCCGCAGCGCGGCCTGCTCAAAGTTAGGCTTCCTCGGAGTTCAACTCGATCAACAGACAAATTCCTCTGCCAGACCGGACGCGGATATTTCTACCTCCAACTCCAAAGTTCGCGTTCTGGTGATCCGCGCACAGGAAGATTGGGCGATTGCGCGAGAGTGCCTGCGCATTTCGCAAATTAAGGCTCGAAATTCTTAATGCGAGCAACCGTACTCGCATCCAATTTCTGCAATAACATCACCAGCAAATCCACTGTGCGATCGAAGTCGCCGCGATCAATGATGCTGTTGTGTGTGTGCGTGTAACGCGCGGGAACTAGGAGAGTTGTCACCGGAACCCCGGTGCCATTCAGCTTGATCGCTCCCGCGTCGTCTCCGAATCCTCTAACAAAATCGAATTGCAACGGAATATGTTGGCCGCTGGCAGTTTGCTTTACAAAATCCACCAGCTTGCGATTGGGCAGTTCGCTGAACGTATAAAGCATCATTCCCGGCCCGCCGCCGAGAGTTTCTAGCGACGCGTCCGGCTCCGTTCCCGGCAAATCGTTGGGAATGCCGACTTCGAGAGCGATTCCGATATCTGGGTTGACGATCCGCGCGGAGGTTTGCGCACCCCGCATTTCAATGCTGCCTTCTTCTTGCACCGTGGCAGCATAAAAAATCTGGTTCGGATGCGAGCCATGCGCCAGCCTTCGCATTGCCTCCACAATAACTGCGCAACCCACGCGGTCGTCCCACGCTTTGGCCAGATAACGATGATTGGCAAGCTCAGTGAATCCCGTGACCGGCACAACCGGATCACCAGGCGAAATTCCCAGCGCGGCGACGTCAGCGGCGTTGCGCGCACCGATATCAAGATATGGGTGTCGCTCTTGCGTCTGGTGGCCATCGGTGTGCGGCGCAATGTGCGCGTCCCAAAGTGCCGTGATTGCGGGAACCGGGCCTTTCGATCCGATGATCGTCCAGCGTTGATCAGGAAGGGCTTGATCGAGCCAATAGCCCAGCATCTGCATCGTGACATATCCGTCAGGACGAATCTGGCGAACCATACCGCCGAGCTCATCCATGTGCGCGTCAACCATGATGCGCGGCCCACTCGTGCCCTGCTGAGCGATGACGGAACCAAGGCCGTCAAACTGAACTTTGTCCGCCAGCGGCCGCATATAATCCGTCATCAGCTTGCGGACCGGCTCCTCGTAGCCGGGAGGCCCAGGGGCTTCGGTCAATGCCTTGAGGAGCGCCGGAACCTGGTCCTGCGCCATGGCAACACTAGATAGCAATATCAATCCCCAAAAGCATTTCATTCGCTTCCCTCGATCTTGGATTCGCAGCGCTCCTTCGCGCGGCCAACGATCATAGCATCCGCGCGGGAACGGAATCCGATTGTACTCAGGCTTCTAAGCGGCTATGATGCCCGAAACCGCGCTCTGTTAGCCCTGAGTCGCATATTCGAGGTGAGGTCATGGATGCTTCGCAAACTCTGCTCGTCATTTTCTACGCAATCGTCGGTCTGTTTCTGCTGGGCACGATTCTTAGCGGCTTTTTCCAGGTAAAGACGGCTGAGGCTGTCGTTATTCAGCGGATGGGGAAGTTCCTTCGCGTGGCCAATGCAGGAATGAATTTTAAGTTACCTTGGCTCGACCAGATCGCCGGGCGAATCGACTTGCGCGTACAGCAGCTCGCGTTGGATGTCGAGACCAAGACTAAGGACAATGTCTTCGTCCGCATCCCAGTTTCCGTTCAATATCACGTGATTCCTACCAAGGTCTACGAAGCCTTCTACAAGCTCGCCAATCCCAAGCAGCAAATCTCTTCCTATGTGTTCAACGTGATTTTGGGTCACGTGCCCAAAATGAATCTCGACGACGCATTCCTGCAGCAATCCGACATTGCCGTTGCCATCAAGCAAGGTCTCGATGACGTGATGCAAACCTACGGGTACGCCATCGATCAGGCGCTGGTCACCGACATCCAGCCGGATGAAAAAGTGAAAGCTGCCATGAACGAGATCAATGCGGCGCAACGGGAGCAGGTTGCGGCCAGCGCGCGTGGGGAGACAGAAAAGATTCTTAAGGTAAAGCAGGCCGAAGCCGAAGCTGAGAGCAAGGCGCTGCAGGGCCAGGGTATCGCGAACCAGAGAAAAGCGATCATCGAGGGTCTGAAAGTGTCAGTCGAGGCCTTCTCTACGGCAATTCAGGGCACCAGCGCCAAGGACGTTATGATGCTCGTCCTGGTCACCCAATATCTCGACACCATTAAAGAAATCGGGGCTCAAGACAAGAGCAATACTCTATTCATGTCCCACTCTCCGGGTGCCATTGGAGATTTATTCAAGCAATTGCAGGACGCAGTAATGATCGGACAGCGCGCCGCAGCCGCAGGGCAGGGATAAGAACTCCCGGCCGGGGCTCATTGCGATTCTGGAAATTCTGCACCGAAGGGGCTTGGGCCTGAATCTTTTCTAAGTTCCTTTATAGCTCTTCATATGCGATCTTCGTGGCCAAAACTCTTATTCGTTTCGTGCTATAATGGCGAACAAAAGACGAACATACCCGAATGTCTTCCCTTCCTCTGCTTTCGGAAAGTGGCCCGCGCCTAGTAGGGATTGCCCGTCTCGCTGCGCATGGGGAAAGCGTTCGCCAAGGCCATGAAGTTGAATATTTCACACTTCCCATTCGCTCCCTACTCAACCGGTGCGTCAGCAAGCGGCAAATGCCCTTCACCTGGACGATAAATCCCTACCGCGGATGCGAGTTTGCCTGCAAGTATTGCTACGCGCGCTATACGCATGAATTCATGGAAATGCGCGACGCCATCGAGTTCGAGCAGAAGATCTACGCAAAACAACACGCCGCCGAACTGCTGAGACAGGAATTGAAGAAAGTAAAACCCGGCGAGGAAATTGCCCTCGGCACCGCCACTGATCCTTATCAACCCATCGAGCGCAAGCTGGAAATCACCCGCGCCATTCTGCAGGAATTCGCGCGTCATGCCGGCTTTGAGATCGGAATCGTGAGCAAGTCGGCAATGATAATCCGCGACATAGAC
>DATBIE010000028.1:0-5175 GCA_036557105.1 Terriglobales bacterium | reverse complement strand
TGAGGTCAAAAGAGGCGTTCTGCGGAAGGCGCAAATCGACGCTACCCGATCCGGTGTGTACCGTCCATCCACCGGTGGCTTCGCCATCCACCTGGATATCACCACTACCAGCCTGGGCTTCCAGGGAGCCTTTCACGTTACGTAACTCCAACCCGCCCGATCCTGTTTGTGCCCGTACTGATCCGGGAGCGCTCTGTTCCAAGGTCAAATGTCCGCTACCCGTCTGGCCATCGAAGCCGCCGCCGATATTCATGGCGTGAATCGATCCGCTGCCCGTGCGCGCATATACACTGCCGTTTGCGCCGTTGATCTCGATGTCTCCGGAGCCAGTGTGCGCCCGCAGGCCGGCGCTGATGTTAGAGGACTTCAAGTTTCCAGAGCCCGTATTCGCCTCAACTGGACCGCTGATGTCGGCAATGGTTTCGTTTCCGGAACCGGAAGAAGCGTGAAGCTGCGTGTTCGCAGGCACGGTAACCTCGTAGCTGATTGAGACGTTGTGTCTAAGCTCCGGGTCGTCAATATGTCCAACGCGAACGTCATTCCCGCTCTGTTGAATCGGAGGATTGGCCTCGAGCTTTTTAACTTTTTCCTCTCCATTCCCGCTGAACCACTCGTTTACGTAGATGTGTCCCACAATGTGGACCTGACTGGATGCGCCACGGTGAACATCAACCGATCCTGATCCGGTCTCGACCTGCAGGTTGACTGGACCATTGACTTGAAGCGTCTTATCGAACTCGCCGCGCGCGGCGCCCATTGCCGGCAAAACACCCACGGTCGTTGCAACAGTTATCGAAACCATCAAGTGCAAAACAAGTCTCTGCATCGCGCCCTCCTTTGTTGCAGTTTGAGTTATGGACATTCGCCCATCGACTCTGGTGGTGTATCCACAAAAACGGGCACGGAACGTTTGCCCCGTGCCCAATTCCCGGCAGGACCGGGACCGCATGAATCCCTACTGCAATATGACTTGATCGCCTTCCTTGAGCCCATTCAGGACTTCGGTCTTGGCGCCGTTCGAAATCCCGATATTGATCGCGATTTTTCGCTGTCCGTCTTTGCCTTTAGGATCAGGAATCTCGACTGAAGCCTTACGGTCTTTGTCGTAGATGATCGCGCCTTCCGGAATCTGCAGCACGTTCTTGTGCTCATCCAGGATGATTTCGGCGTTTGCGGTCATCTCCGCTTTCAGTTCGCCGGTAGCATTGTCGATGGAGACCCGAACTTCAAACGTGGTGACGTTGTCTTTCTCGACTCCCATTGGCGAAATCTTGGTCACGACTCCGTTAAATGTCTTGTCCTTAAACGATTCAACTTTGATCCGTGCCGGCTGGCCCAGATATACGCGGCCAATGTCGCTTTCATCAACTTTGCCCTTTACGTACACCTTGCTGGTGTCGCCAATCGTCATGACCAGCGTCGCGCTCGATCCTAAGACCAGAATTGAACTGACTGCGTCTCCAACTTCGACGTCGCGCGAGAGCACAATTCCGTTGATCGGCGAAACGATGTCGGTATAGCTCAACTGCTCTTCCAACTGCTTCAGCGTCGCCTGGTCTTCTGCGACCTGTGCCTGGGATTGCGCGATCTTTGCCTGCAGCACGGTGACCTGAGCCCGCGCTACATTCTGCTTATTCACCGCGAGTTGGTAGTCCTTATTGGCGTCGTCCAGCGCTGATTGCGAAACGACTCCGCTCTTCTGCATTTCCAAATTGCGCTCGTAGTTACGCTTGAGGAGCGGCACATCCGGGCCTTCCGCGTCCACTTTTGCGCGTTCATAGTCCGCTTGAGCGCCCTTCAGGTTGGCGTCAGCCGCCTGTAATCCTGCCTTCGCCTGCTCAACCTGCGCCTCAATTTCAATTTTGTCGAGTTGCGCGAGGAGTTGCCCCTGTTTGACTCGATCGCCATATTCCACATACAGCTTCTTTACGATGCCGCTGGCTTTCGACTTCACCTCGACCTTGGTGATCGGCTCAACTTTGCCGGTCGCAACCACGCTTTTTGCCAGGTCTCCCTTTTCAACCTTCGCAAGCTTCGAAGGATCAATTTTCGTACTGCCATGGGAGAACGCCGCAACCACTCCCACGATGAGTACCAGCACAACGACGACGGACGAAATGATGATGATGCGAGTGCGCCGCTTTTTCCGGGCCGCTACATTACCGTTCACAACTCCTCCTTGAACCTGGCGATGGGGCTGCCAGCTAGTACGAACCGCTCTCGAATTTTGTTCCCGGCTTCGCGACCAAATGAGGTTCAGCGGACCTGTTTATGTGCAGCGTTATCCGGTTAGACCAACGACTGCGGAAAATGGAAGCAGGAAAAGGCCTTTTGCCGGGGATAATTCGTTTGCTATAGCCCAATTGCTTACATTCCGTTCAGTCGTGACAAACCTGCCCTTCCCACCGCGATAGCAGAACTGACGGCCCTTACCCCAATTGGCGGAATCCGAGCAGTGTTGACGAACCTTCTCACCTATGTGGAATGAGCGGGAACTGAAATATTGTCTTTATTATATCTGTCCTGAGCTCCTACGGTCCGAACCAGCTTTGGAATGTTAAAATTAGCGGTTAATGATCGCTTTCGTGCTGCTCCGGGTCCTGCTGATCATTGCCCTGGTCGCGGCCAATGCTTTCTTTGCCGCAGCCGAGTTCGCGCTGGTCAGTGTCCGCGAGACCCGCATTGAGCAGCTCATCCGCGCCCGCCGTATCGGCGCCCGCATATTGCAACGACTTCATCGTCACCTTGACGAGGTCGTGACCGGCGTCCAGCTTGGCGTAACCATCGTCAGCCTCACCCTCGGCTGGATCGGCGAGCCTATGGTCGCCCACTTTGTCGAGGGGCTGCAGTTCCTACAGAAGGTCCCTCACGCCCTTGTCTACGCCCACGGGATCGCGATCGCGATCGCTTTCGGCCTGATCACCTTCATGCACGTGATTCTCGGCGAACTGGTGCCGAAATCGCTCGCACTGCAGCGGGCCGAGCAGGTTGCTCTCGCCGTCGCTGCACCCATGGACGTTTTCATAACGCTGACGCGGCCCCTGATTTTTGTCCTTGGCAGCTCCGCCGCTTCGGTCCTCAGGCTATTTGGTTTGCGCCGAGTGCGACAGGGCCCGATTCATTCCGCCGACGAAGTCAAGCTCATCGTTTCCGCCAGCAGGGAACTCGGCCAGGTCACACCGGCACAGGAAGAGATGGTCCGCCACGCTCTTGACCTTGAGAACATTACAGTACGTGAAGTGATGGTTCCTCGACCCGACATATTTTCACTGCCCGGCGACTTGCCCGTTCACATAGCTATAGACCGCGTTGTCGAGGAGCAGCATTCGCGCGTGCCGGTCTATGATCCGCAAAGCGGTCCCGAGCACATCATCGGCATTCTTTATTCGAAGGACCTCATGCGCTGGGCCGGGCTCCGGCTCACGGCGCGACCACAGGGTGTTCCCTCACGAATTTCCGAGATGAAGATCAGCCAGGTGATGCATGATGCGATGGTCGTCCCGGAAACCAAGCCGTTATCCGAACTGCTCGAAGAATTCAAAGAGCGCAAGCGCCACATGGCTATCGTGGTGGACGAATTCGGTTCAACAACCGGTTTGATTACCGCCGAAGACATCCTGGAACAACTCGTTGGCGAAATTGAAGACGAGTTTGACGTAGCTTCGCTTCCGTCCGGGCAGTCGGCAGAGAGCAAAACGCTAATGCTTGAGGGCACCGTCGGCCTTCGTGACCTGGAAAGTCAATACGATCTGCTTCTGCCCCGCGATGCCGGTTTCGAAACTCTCGCAGGATTCATGCTTTCACGGCTGCAAAAGATTCCCGCGACCGCCGACTCCTTTTCCTACGATGGCCATCGATTCACTGTGGAAGAAATGGAGGGCCATCGAATCGCACGCGTCAAGATTGAAAACATTCAATCTGCAGCAGCACAGTTGGGAGACTGAAGTACGGCACAGGATTGGGCCATTCGAGCTGCAACTCCCAAAGACATTCCCGCCATTCTTGCCATTGAGCGAGAATTCGTGGCGGGCGTCCACTGGTCGGAGAATTCGTTCGGGGAGGTGTTTGTCTCATGCTTGCCAGAGCGAATTCTCCTGGTTGCCGACCATGATGGTGAACTCATGGGGTTCTTGATTGCACGTTTCAGCACCGACGAGTCGGATTTGGAGAACATTGTGGTTGCGTCCCGGCATTGCCGCAAGGGAATCGCCACACAGCTAATGCGAAAATTCATCTCAATTGCGCAGGAACGCGGGGTCAAATGGATCCATCTAGAGGTCCGGGCGTCCAATGCCGCCGCCCAGGCTTTGTATCGCAGGTTCGGCTTCTTGCAAAATGGGGTCAGGACGTCCTATTACAGCGGTCCGCAGGAAGACGCAATTGTGTACAGACTGGTGTTGTGAATGACAGGTGGATGCATCCTTTGATGCCTATTCATTACAATCCACGACGCGATAACGGTATTGCATTATTCTTAGTGCAGGCGAATGTAACTGCATGAAATCAATGATTCTATCTGATTAGTTTTTGTCGGAAATTCGTTATTGAACGAGTTTTGGTCATGTGCTAGTTTTGAGCCACAATTTGAATAAATGAGGAGGTCCGCAGGATGCTCGCCTCTAGAGACCATCTCCTGGCCACACACGACGAATTCCGCAAGTTGGCCCAGGAGCACTCGCAATACGAACAACGCCTATCATCTCTCACCCACAAGCGCTATCTCACCGACGATGAAAAACTGGAAGAAGTCAGGCTGAAGAAGCTGAAGCTGCGCCTCAAGGACCAAATGGAGTCCATCGAGCGCGAGCATCGTGAGCACGTCTCTCACGGCCAGGTGGCGTAAGCATTTTTGTCCAAATCCCCTCTCATCGCGATCTACACAGGATGGGTGCATTTCAAATCGCACCTGAAGCGATTTCGACGGGCTAAGCAGTTCCATCAACTTTGAATTTCGGCCTGTTTTTCCACGCTTCCGCTCGTGCCGCTCTCCTGTTAAAATCTATAAAATCCACTCCCCGGAGATCGAATGCAGGCTATCCTTGCGCTCGAAGACGGCCGCGTCTTCCGAGGCAAAGGCTACGGCGCCAAAGGCGAATGCTACGGCGAAGTTGTTTTTAATACTTCCATAACCGGCTACCAGGAAATTTTCACCGATCCTTCTTACGCCGGACAGAT
>DATBIE010000027.1:0-32856 GCA_036557105.1 Terriglobales bacterium | reverse complement strand
TGAGCGGAACACGCCAGCGGGAGCTGGCTTGGGCATGTGTGCGGCGTATCGATCCTCGATAGAGGGATCGGGCTTACGCCGTTCCACCGGCACAGGGCCGTGCGGCGCTGAGTTCGATTCCTTTCGCCGGGGCGAGGGTCCAATAGCCACTTTAATGTTATTCCTGTCATCGGGAAGCAGACTCAAGGTGTGCAGCTAGAGTTGTCTACTTCCCCGGGCATGACGCCAAGGCAGACGTTTGGCGCAAATCAACTACTCTCAGATGCCCACTTCGAGACTGAGTTTGTTTTGTGCAGCTCTGATTTGCATGTCCTTTATGGTAGGGTTTTATCTCCAACCGATTTCAAGCGCAAAATCCAAGTGTTGTCCAACAACAAATGAAATATTGCCGGTTTGAATACAACAACATTTCTCAATACGGTTTGATCGAGAGCATTGCAGGCCGTGAGCAGATCACGAGTACACGCGAAAATCTGCCTGAGAAAAATTCCTTGAATGCCGGGTGGACAAAGATATCCGCAATTCCCCTCTCTGAAGCGACCCTGCTGGTGGCAGCAAATCCCAGCAAAATTGTTTGTATCGGACGAAACTATCGCGAGCATGCGGCGGAATTAGGTCATGACGTGCCCATTGAACCGCTCATCTTTTTAAAACCGCCTTCCGCGTTGTTAGCTCCGGGGCAGAAGATCGTTCGGCCGAAGATTTCAAATCGTGTGGACCATGAAGCCGAACTCGGAGTAGTGATTGGGAAATGTTGCCGCAGTCTCAAGGCCAATGAGGATGTCAGGCCGTACATCCTCGGCTACACCTGCGTGAACGACGTTACCGCCCGGGATTTGCAAAAAAAAGACGGGCAATGGAGCCGCGCGAAGGGCTTCGACACCTTTTGTCCGGTTGGTCCCGTTGTGGTCACTGATCTTGATCCGTGGACTGGCGTCGATGTCGAAGCCCGAGTCAATGGAAATGTGAAACAGCAGGCGAGCACCGCCGAATTTATTTTTGCGCTGGATCTCCTGATCAGGCACATAGCACAAGTTATGACACTTTTCCCCGGAGACCTGATCGCCACCGGCACACCCAGCGGCGTTGGCCCACTGGATGCGGGAGACGTGGTGGAAGTGACGGTGCGGGGAATCGGAACTTTGCGGAACCCGGTGGCCGATGAGCAGGGAACCTACTGACGCTTGATTCGAACCTGGACCGCAGTACCTTCCGGTAGAGTGCCGTCCAGCAACTCAATTTTGCCGCTGCGCACAACGCCATTGAATTCTCTTGTGGGATGACTGACTGGCGGGGCCTGAGGCGCTCGAAAAGGTGTTCGTCCAGATCCTTTGTCCATGGCGGCGTTCGCGAGTTCGTCGGCTTCGCGATTGTGGCCGCGCAGGACGTGCTCGATATCAAACCATTCGAGCTGCGAGATCAGTTGCCGCGCTCGGGCATGCAAATCACGCAAAGTCGGTTCCTTCACTTTGTAAACGCCTTTGATCTGGCGTACTAGAAGCTCCGAATCGCTGATCACCCTGAGTGCCTTCGGCGGCACGGTTCGGGCGGCATACTCAAGTGCAGCGATCAATGCCTGGTATTCAGCAAAGTTATTGGTCTGTTTTCCGAGATACTCGCTCAATGTAGCAATCTTGTTTCCCCTATCGTCGTGAATCACAACGCCATATCCGGCAGGCCCGGGATTGCCGCGAGCTCCACCGTCCGTGTGAGCAATGAGATAGTTTTCGGGGGTAGGCTTCATTCAATTGCAGATTGTAGATTTTAGATTGACGATTTAACAGCTTTGGGCCAAACAATATTTATTTATCTCCCCACAAAAATCTGCAATCCTTAACGTGTACTCTCCTCACCTTCCTGCCGCCAGCCGTGTTGCCAGGCGCGCAGGCAGATTTGCGGCGAAGATTTTTTCCTGGGCTGATCTCAAATCGTAGGGGACGCGATGGAAGCTTACGGTGCGTCTATCTGAATCGAATACGGCGAAGGCCCCGCGCCAATCGCCATCGCGCGGCTGCCCGACAGACCCCGCATTAATCATGTAAGCTGCGCCATCTTCCAGAGGAAAATCCCAAGTCTCAGCATTTCCGACACTGGAATATGCTGGGAGCACGTCCTCAACGCGGCCGTTTCGCAACAGGAAGCCCCCCTGAATGTGTGTGTGTCCAAAAAATGTGAGTCTCTGCATTGACGCGATGAGCTCCGGCGTAGCATCCTCGGCCGTCACAACATATCGGTCTTCGTCGTCGGGAGCGCCATGCACAAATTGAACACCCTGCAGTTCATCAATGACGACCGGACCGTGGGGCAACGTACGTAGCCACTCGAGGTGTTCAGAAGCCAGTTGCTCACGGTTCCAAACGGCGGCGGCCGCCGCAATCGGATTGAAATATTCCGCGCTCTCAATTCCTGCCACTACTTTGTCGTGATTGCCCCTCACAAACGTGCCACCCAGTTCGCGGACGATCTGCGTTACTTCATTCGGGCTGGCTCCGTAGCCAACCACGTCCCCAAGATTCACAACTGCATTATGAGGAGGAGCGAAGGAGAGACACGCCTGAAGCGCTTCGAGGTTGCTGTGAATGTCGCTGAGCAGCAGTATGCGCAAGTGGGGATTATATGCTCAAGCTGAACTTGCAACCGGGCAGCGTGCCCAATGGCCCGTTGAGATCTCAATCAAGTCCGGCAAAGCACTGGAGCATTCTGGAATCCGCAAATCGCAACGTGGTTCAAACGGACATCCCCCCGGCACCACCTGCAGAGGAGGCACTGTGCCTTCGATTGTTGCCAAAGGCTGATCGCGCTTCGTCGCGAGACTCGGTGCTGCTCTGAGTAAACCACGCGTGTACGGATGGATCGGTTTTTCAAATATATCGTCTCGGCTTCCTAGCTCGACCAAATTGCCGGCATACATCACCGCAACCCGGCGGGCTATCTTAGAAATGACTGCAAGATCGTGGGAAATGAAGAGCATAGTGAGGCCGAACTTTTCGCGCAGTTTACCAAGCAGATCGAGAATCTGCGCCTGGATGGTGACATCGAGAGCAGTTGTCGGCTCGTCCGCAATCAGGAGGGCAGGGTGGTTCACGATTGCCATGGCAATCATCACGCGCTGCCGCATTCCGCCAGAAAGCTGGTGAGGATAGTCCTGAGCCCGGCGCTCTGGATCAACAATTGCAACTTCGCGCAAGGCTTCGACGGCGCGGTCCCACGACTCTTTATTTGAAATCTGATTGTGTGCGCGTACTGCCTCGGCAACTTGCTCCCCCACTCGCATCACGGGGTTTAATGCAGTCATCGGTTCCTGAAAAATCATTGAAATTCGCGAGCCGCGCAGCAAACGCATGCGTTCTGGATCCAGCGTGAGCAAGTCTTCCGATGCTCCTCCATTGGTTCCGAACCGGATGTCGCCGCGCACGGCTGCCTGCGGAGGAAGCAGTTTCATTATCGCCAAAGAGGTTACCGACTTACCCGATCCCGACTCCCCGACCAGTCCCAACACTTCTCCTTGTTCGATGCCGAAAGAGACATTCCTCACCGCAATCAACGGCTTGGGTGTCGCGGGGAATTCCACACTCAAATTTCGCAATTCGAGCAGCACGCCTCAAATGTTATCAGCCGAAGCATTCGCACTTGCGAGTTAAGAGGTCCCTTTTCGGTAGAATGATGGCTTCGTGAACATACCTTTTACGTCCATCGATCACGTTCAGCTAGCTATGCCTCCGGGAGAAGAAGAGACGGCCAAACATTTCTTTGTGGGTGTACTGGGGATGCGTGAGATTCCGAAGCCTCCGGAACTCGCAAAACGTGGGGGCTGTTGGTTCGAGAGCGGCGCGGTGCAAATCCATCTTGGCGTGGAAACTGACTTTCGCGCGGCGAAGAAGGCGCATCCGGCTCTCAGATGTTTGGACTACGACAATCTAGTCGCGAAGCTTTGCGCTGGGGGAGTGAATGTCGATCAGGCCGAAGACATTCCCGGCGTTCGAAGGGCGCACATATTTGACCCTTTCGGAAATCGTATCGAGTTGGTTTGCGAGAAATAGCCTGACGTGGTGTGAATCTCGATGGAACGGCGGCGAAAGGTAAGTGCAATCAACTGTTGCCGCTGAGCCTGCGACTGATTAGCATAGAAGGCACTCAAACCAGCATCTTAGGATTATGGAGTAGTGCATCTGGGAACCCCAAGATTTCACACGCAATTGGCATCTGCTGTCTTCTGCGCGTTTGTCGTTATCTTCTTTTCACCATCGGTTCGCGCCGAGAATGTCGCATTCGATCTAGTCGGTCCGAAGTTTCAGGTCCATGTGCAGCGTTCGGGTGTGACTCGGCCTATCGCAGAGGTCCCCAATCTACAAGTGGGAGACCGGTTGTGGGTACATCCCGACCTTCCCGATAGCCAGTCGGTTCACTACCTGATGGTCGTCGTCTTTCTACGTGGAGCCACCAATCCACCGCCCGAATCGTGGTTTACTCTCGCCGAAACTTGGAAAAAGCCGCTGCGTCAGGAGGGTATTTTCGTTATGGTCCCGCCAGATGCGGAGCAGGCCGTAATTTTGTTGGCTCCGGATACCGGGGGTGCGTTTTCTACATTGCGTGCTGCGGTACGCGGTAAACCAGGCGCATTTGTTCGCGCAGCGCAGGACCTGGAACAACTCAGTTTGGATCGTTCCCGGTTGGAAGAGTACCTCGACGCAGTGCGAGAGACTTCCATCACCGATCCAGAACAACTCAAAGCCCGCACAACTTTCTTGGCTCGAAGTCTGAACATGAAGCTGGATCAGCAGTGCTTTGATAAGCCGACAGCACAACAGGTTCCATGTCTTACGCAAAATACTGATCAACTCGTGCTTGACGATCAGCACAGCCAGAGTATGGTGCAGACCTTAACTTCAGGCCCTTCGACGGACTTGCTTACGCAGTTGAGTGCCACTCCTACTGCGCGGGCCGGATATTACAGTCCATACGTGGGGGCGGTAGTGGATGTGGTACGGATTTTGGGTACAACCCACACGGCGCAGTTCCAATATATTCCTGCACTGGCGTTGCCTAAGAAGGATGATTTACACCTGCGGCTGAACAATCCGCCTTCATTTCGCAATCCTAAGTCGGTGCTGGTAATTGCATTGCCACCCGTGCACCCCGCAGTTCCACCTCCGCTGAAGGCGCTAGATGCTGCCCAGGTATTCTGCCTCAACAAATCAGACCTGCTCCTCCCGGCTGATGGCGCGCCACTTGCATTCGCCACTGAATTGGCCCACAACTTTGTTCTCCACGTGGAACCAAAGCCGGGCCCCGGAATCGATCTTCGTGCTCATCCTGACGCTGCGCGCGGAGGATTCGTAATCGACACCGGCAATGTCGCGGCGAAATCCTTCGAGGGAGAAGCCACGGGCGAGTTGCGGGGTACATGGGGATTCCAGAATTTTGAGGGCCCACGGTACCACCTCCGAACATCGCAGCCATCCCAATGGGTGGTTGCCTCAAAAGATGCAAGCGCTTTGATCGTAGGCCGCGAAGACGTTCTGCACGTCGAATCGCCCGATGCATGCTGCGTGAGTGAAGTGCTGGTCGAAAACGAAGATGGGAAAACCGTTCCTGTCGAGTGGAAGTCAGCGAAATTGAACCAGATTGAATTAAAGGTCCCGCTGCAGAATGCCAAAGCCGGTTCTCTGCAAATGCTGGTAAAGAAATATGGGCTTCGCGAAGCCGACGAAATTCCGCTGCATACTTATGCGGAGGCTGCTCGGCTCGACTCCTTCGACATTCATTCCGGCGATTTTGACGGTACGTTGCGTGGCACTCGCCTTGATCAGGTTTCGAAGCTGGAATTGGACGGCATCATCTTCACACCCGAGAACCTTTCCCGCGCCAATCAGCATGATGAATTGAAACTGATTACCCACAATGAGGCGGCTGCCAAGCTGGCTCAGGGAAATACGTCAATGGCTCGCGTCACGCTAAAAGATGGCCGGAGCCTTGACCTGCAGACCGCAATCGAGACTGCGCGTCCACGGCTCACCTTGTTGAGCAAGAATGTTCATCTCGATGACGATTCCACACCAACCATCCAATTGGGCAATCCTGACGAACTTCCGCAGGATGGCAGGCTCAACTTCTTTCTGAAGACCCAATCCCCTGAGGTGTTTCCTCCGACTGAAAAGGTGGAGGTCGCGACAGAAGACGAGTCGTTCCACGTCCTCCTGAGCGAAAAAGACGGCAATTTGACTTTGCAGGATGCGAAGACGATATTCGCCGTTCTTGATCCCATGAAGCTGCTCGGACCCTCGGCCTTCGGTCCACTGAAGTTTCGTCCAGTGGGTGGCGATGGCGTCGAAGGGGACTGGCAGCCGCTGGCGAATCTGGTTCGTGTCCCAGAATTGAAAGCAGTTCGATGCACGACGGTTCGTGGTGGGCGACGAATTCCATCAAAGGACATCGCCGAGAAGGCGGTGCCAGAGGACCTATCCAGCACCAAAGTTAATTCGACGGGCGACGAAGACGCAAAGACGTCGGGTCAAGGCACGAAATTTGAACCGGAACAGAAGGTGGCTTCTTCCAAGAGCAATGAAGCGAGCTCCGAGCCCGACGAAGCTTCCGAGAGCGGATGCACGCTCACAGGAGACAAACTGTTCCTGATCAACGCTGTTAGTGCTGATCCTGATTTCACAAGCGCAGTTACGGTTCCTGACGGCTTTGTTGAGGCGGCGCTAACCATTCCAGCGCCCAAAGGCAAGATGCTCTACCTTAAGCTACGAGATGACCCAGCTACAATCGATACAGCAATCGTGCCAATTCTGACGATTCAACCATAGGTCGTTATTAACTCGCGCTAGCCATCTCATATAGATACTCCACATAAGATCGGATGGCTCCGTCCATGCCTTGCACGCTGGGGTTCTTGGATTCGATTAAGTAGTATTCGTCGGGAGCATGGGCGCCGTTACCGTGTCCGAGTCCAAAGTGGCCTGCGGCCAGATGTAGCGGCTCCCCGGTAAAAACGTATCCCGGCCACGATCCTGCGCTGCGTGGCAGAAGAATTGGAACAATCCCGGAACGTTTGTACACAGCGATTTGCTTTTGGACAAGCGGCGCGTCAACCGACGTGCTATTCGGATCGTAGCCGCCGGTCATGTTCACTTCGATGTCATCGAATCCGTGCTTCGCCAGGTGAGCCTTGAGTGCGGCAAGGGCTTCGCTGGCTTTCATGTCGGGCACCAGCCGCATGTCGATTTTCGCAACTGCCCGATGAGGCAGAATTGTCTTGCCGCCAGGTCCCGTGTAGCCTCCGACTAGCCCTTCTATATTCACGGTAGGACGAGACATAAGCAATTCCAGCGCCTCTTCCCAGTTCACGTCATGCACCCAATGTTCAACACCCAACTGCTTCTTAGCCAGTTGCTCATTCAGTCGTCGCGCCGCATTCGCGACCATCGTTTTTTCTTCCGACGAGATGGGCCTCGCTTTGTCTGCGAAACCTTCGATTGCCGGATCGTTGCCGTCCGGGGAAACGAGTGTTACCAGCGCCTCAACCAGGTGCCACGCCGGGCTATCTACTCGCGCCTTATTGCTGGAATGAATGTCTTTCTTCGGCCCTCGTCCCCAGCGTTCACCGCTCGAGACCAGCTCGAGTTCCACCACGCCCTTCGCACCGAGCGTCATGGTGACTGATCCATCTAGTTCCTGCTCCGCAGATGGCATGAATATGCCGGAGCAGCGGCGCAGAGCATCGAGCACCTCAGGCCGCCTGACGATTTGCGGAAAATGTGGAGACCCAATTTCCTCTTCACCTTCCGCTATGAGTACGAGGTTTACGGGAATTTTTCGATCCGCCGCGCGGATCGCGTGTAACGCGGCAAGGAAGGATGCTTCTGGCCCTTTTTGGTTGACTGCTCCGCGCCCAACCAGCACGGTCCCAAGTTCCGGCTTCTCGATCAGCCTGGCATCCCAAGGGGGCGAGGACCATTCGGACGGGTCTGCCTGCTTTACGTCATACATGAAATACAGGCCGAGGGTCCGCGGAGCGCCTGCGTCCAGAATGGCGAAAATGCCAGGCTGTCCTTCGCTGGGAATTCTGGTGACCTGCCCGAAACCGGCCTCCCGGAGCATGCTCATGGTCAGCTCGCAGCCCTCGGTCACGCCTCGGTTCTCCGCAGCGATCGATGGCTGGTGGATCCATGTTTGCAGGCGTTGCACGGATTCCTCATGAAGCTTAGCTATTTCTGCGAATACGGGTGCCAAATCGGAAATCTGTGACTTTGCGGTGGATGGAAGTGCAATCGCGGCGGCACTGGTCGCGGCAGCATGAATAAAAGTCCGGCGGTTCATGGCAGAACAGCATAGTGGGGGTTTGGTTTGGCTGTCCACCGAGGGACGGGAGATGCTTAAATGCCTTGCTACCTCGCGGTGTCCAAAACCGGACGCTGTGTTCAAAATCGGACGACGCCCCGCTCACCAATCAGACGGCTCCACGTCTATCTCCATGTAGCCGGGGAGGGTAGGTTCCCCGGTGCAGCCGAGGACAAAAACAGATGCCGGCCGATGCGTGGGCAGTAAAATTTCCGGTTGGCAAGTGTTCTCATCCGGCGGTCGCTGGCGGCCAGATGGAACAAAGCAGTGGAACGCGGCAATCCCTGACAGGTATCCAGCTTGACGAAAGTCATGGCGATCAGGGACCCGCAACCCGGGCCCACATGTTGAGTCAGAGCCGCATAGACGACACGCTCCTGGTGCGCGAGGCGCAGCGCGGTAGTCGTGCTGCGTTTGAGGAATTGGTCCGCCATTACGATCAGGCTGTGTTGCGTCTGGCTTTACACCTGACTGGTTCTGAGCACGAAGCACAGGACATTTATCAGGATGCGTTTCTGAAGGCGTACAAGAACATTGGGCGGTTCCGGTTTGAGTGCTCGTTCTATACATGGATTTACCGGATTGTGACGAACCTGTGTCTCGATAACATCCGGAAGAAGCAGGTGAGGAAAGAAGAGGCGCCGGTTGCGACCGATTCCGACGGCGAAGTTTACGACATCCTCGCACAGGTGGCGGACGGTCGAAGTGGCGCGGACCCGGAAAAAGATTTGATGCGCCGGGAACTTGGCGGAAAGATCACTCGTGCTCTTGAAAAATTGACCCCGCGCGAACGCATGGTTTTCGAGTTGAAGCATTATCAGGGCCTGAAGTTAAGGACTGTCGGCGAAATGTTGAATACGACAGAAGAGACGGCGAAGAACACGCTGTTCCGCGCGACGCAAAAACTTCGGGCGACGTTGGCGGATATGAGATGAATCATCGTGCGTCCTGTGTCGTGCGCAAGACAGTTGCGGTGGCGCATGAGCTCCGACGGACCACGTGTGACGTGAGGAATGAACTATGAAATGCGACTGGGTACAACAAAACGTTCTTCTCTATGTTTACGATGAACTGCCTGACGACGCTCGTCATGAATTGGAGCAGCACGTTGCGCGTTGCAGCGATTGTGCGGCGGAATTGAATTCGGTGAAGGAGTTCCGTGCCGATTTCTCGCAGCGCCCGATGGACGAGCCGAGCGCCAATTTTCTTGCAGCCTCGCGGATGCGGCTACAGGAGGCGCTGGAATCAGCGGAACAAGGGGGCTGGTGGTCGCGGCTAGTGTTTGATCCAGTGCATTGGCTGAACCAGATTCGTTTTGCTCCGGCGCTGGCAGCAGCCATCTTCATCGTTGGCTTTGCGGGTGGAATCGCCGCTACATACAAGATGGTTAAGTCTCCCGTCGAAATACCCTCGGGCTCCGTCAACAATTCTCCTTCATTAGCATCTATCAGCGGCGTCAGTTCCATCGCGCAGCAGCCAGGATCAAATCAAGTCACTATCAAATACGAAACAGTTTCTCCGCAGGAAATTCGCGGCTCCATGAGCGACCCGAATGTTCAGCAGCTTCTGCTTTACGCTGCGCGGAGCAATTTCAACGCCGGTCTTCGCATGGACTCAGTCGACCTGCTTACCCAACAGCCTAACAATCAGCACGTACGGGAAGCCCTGCTTTATGCGCTGCGGTACGACTCCAATACCGGTGTCAGGCTCAAAGCACTCGACGGACTTGGGCCGTACGTGAAGGATGACGTGCAGGTACGCGATGCCGTCCTTGAGTCCCTGATGTCGGATTCGAATCCGGGCATAAGGGTGGAAGCGTTACGTCTATTACAACCGGTTCGTGCGGATAGCAGCGTCCGAATTGTGCTGCAGCGGCTGGCGTCAAAGGATGAGAACCGTTACATCCGTACGCAAGCTCGCATGATGATCGCCCAATTACCAGAAATGAATTGAGGAGCAAGAACACAGAACAATGCGAAAAACTACAACCAAACTCGGACTGCTGGTCGCGCTGCTCGCCACGGCATGCTTTGCGCAGCAGGGTTCCGTACAAAAAGAGGGAAATTATTGGACGAACGTAGTGAATGGCTCGCTCTCTGGCGTGCACACGTTGCACATCAAGGTGGAGGTTGGTTCCGTGCGCGTGCAAGGAGGATCGGCGCAGGGCATCTCATACGTGATTCGCAATAAATCGTACGAATCCTCGGAAGACAGGGCGCGTCACCAGTTCGATTCATACAAGATCAATTCCTACGTGAAAGGCGACGCGGCCTGGATTACTGGCGAGTGGGAAAATGGGCACCCACGCAAGTTTTCAGCTGAGGTAAATGTCAACGTTCCGCGTGACATGGAGTTGGTGAAAATCGAAACCGATGGCGGCGAGATTGTGACCACCGGAATTTCCGGCAGATTGGAAGCCGAGAGTGGCGGCGGGACGATTCATCTGGATGACATTGGCGGCGCGATTTCGGCCGAAACGGGCGGCGGATCCATCGATGTTGGCAATGTGGGCGGTGAGCTGAACGTGCGCACCGGAGGAGGCTCAATCCACATCGGATCGGCCAAAGGCAAGATCATTGCCGAAAGTGGCGGTGGCAACGTGGTTTTGGTTTCCGGCTCCCAGGGAGCTTCACTGCAAACGGGCGGCGGCAGCATTCATGTAGATAAATGCAGTGGACAGGTGAACGCTGAAACCGGTGGGGGTAGCATCGACCTCGGTGAAGTGGGCGGGGAAGCAACCATGCAGACTGGTGGAGGAAGTCTCAAGCTGAGCTCAGCATCAGGCTTGGTGCGAGCGGAAACCGGGGGCGGGAGTATCGAGTTATACGGCGTTCCGGCGGCGCATGTAGAGACCGGGGCGGGAGCAATTACCGCTAAATTCGTTGCATCGTCCGCCGCGACCGACTCTCAACTGGAAACTGGCGCGGGTGATGTGACGGTGTATCTTGCGTCAAATATGCATGTGACTCTGCGCGCCAGCATAGAAGCGTCGAACGGTCATCGCATTTCCAGCGATTTTCCGGAGTTCAAAGTCACATCAGAAGGTGGACAGTGGGGACCGAAGTTCGTCTCAGCGGAAGGAAGCCTGAATGGCGGCGGTCCGGTACTTAAGATCCGTACCACAATGGGCAATATTTATATCCGCCGCGAGCAGTAGGGGAGGGGCCATGAAATCAAAGTTGCAGATCATTGCCGGGATTCTAGTAGCGGGGTTTGTGGTGATGCTTCCCGCCGGTTTGGGCGCGCAGCCTGAGACGCAGCCCTATGTGTTCCTCGGCGAGGAACCGGGCGGAACTTCGTATCTGGGAGTCGATACCCGTGACGTGACGCACGAGCGCATGGGCACGCTCCACCTGAAAGAAGAGCGCGGCGTCGAAATCACCATGGTCGATCAGGATGCGCCGGCAGGGAAGGCCGGGCTCAAGGATCACGATGTAATTCTCAGCATCAACGACCAGAAGATTGAGAGCGAAGAACAGTTACGCCGCGTGATTCACGAAATTCCCGTCGGACGCACCGTCACAATCGGCATTAGCCGCGACGGGCAGCCCATGACATTGAAAGCGCAACTTGCCGAACGAAGCATGGATGGCAATTTTAATTTCAATATGCCAGCCATCAATGTCCCGGCAATCCACATTCCGCCTATCAACATGCCCGAGATCGATGTTCCATCGGTCGTGGTGATCCATTCTCCACGCAGCAGCGGCATCATGGTTGAGAACCTCACGCAGCAGCTCGGTGAATACTTCGGCGTAAAAAGCGGCAATGGCGTGCTCATTCGCTCAGTGGAGAGAGGAAGCCATGCGGAGCAGGCCGGGTTTCGCGCGGGCGACGTGATCGTCAGGGTGAACGGAACGTCGGTTAACGATTGTAGCGATTTCACCCGACTGCTGCGTGCACGCGCTGACAACAAAGCGTCCGTAACAGTGATGCGCGATCACAAGGAGCAGGTCTTGACCCTGATGTTGCCGCCTCCACGTCGTTCGGGATCGCTCGAAAATTGTGAGTACATTGAGACTGCCACCTGCGCAGAAATTGTTGACGCTGGGACCGAAATTGCGAAATCCATACCACCGCTCAAGACCGCCGAGTTGAAGCGGTTGCAACCCAAACTCGAGAAACTCAACAAGCGGCTGCAGGAAGACGCCCATAGGCAGAGCGTTGAAATCAAAAAAGATATGGAGCGAATGCAGGAAGACCTTCAACACGAAGAAATTCAGCTTCAACGTCAGATGAAGAAGTTAATGAAGGAATCAGAAATCTGAGCGATTACGGAGAACCGCAGCCCCTAGCCCATTCCTACAGCAGGCCGCCTATTTTTTCAGCGGCGTTCTTGCTGCCGCGACTTTGGGCCATGTTTCCAAATGGCCTTCACAATCCCAAGAAACACAAGGCAAAACCAGAAATCCACCAGAACCCCTAAATCCATATGGGGTGGGGTGTGCCGCGCGGCCGGGGGAAGATGCGGCATCAGCACGAAATAAAGAACATTCCCCGCCACCACTGCAATCAGAGATTGAAGGAAATTCACCTTAAATGGCTTTGACACCGGAGAACCTGAAAAGCACTCACTATTCAGCACTCAGCGAAAACCGCTCATGTGTAGCTCAGGGCCAAGTGTCCAGTCTGAATGCTGAGTGCTTCCTTTGTTACCATCCCTTGAGATGCTGGAACCCGCCACCCCTGTTCAGTTCGTTAAAGGAATTGGGCCACGCCTCGCCGAAATCCTCACCAGCAAGGACATCCAAACCGTCGATGACCTTCTCCATTATCTGCCTTTCCGGTATGAAGATCGCCTGAATCCGCGTGGGATTGCCGAGTTGCGGGCCGGAGAAATGGCAACCATTGTCGCGGAAGTCCGAACATCAGGCTTGTTTCGAACTCGGCGCATGCCAATTTTCCAGATGACGGCAGGCCAGGGCCGCGCCCGGCTGAAATGCATCTGGTTCAATGGCGCCTACCTAAAAGACAAATTTCAGCCGGGGCAGATGTTAGCACTTTATGGACGCGTGCAAGAAGATCGGGGCGAATTGCAACTTGTTCAGCCACAATTTGAAATCCTGAGTGAACCTGACACGGAGGCGGACCAGAAGGCCGCCGAATCACTGGAGATTGGCCGGATAGTTCCAATTTATGAGTCTGCCGGTCAGGGACGACTGACCTCGCGTTGGTTCCGGCGAATCATCCATACAGCGCTGGAGAGCCTTGCGCCGGAGTTGCCTGAGTTTCTCCCTGCCGCTGTACGCTCCCGCCTGCAGTTGCCGCCTTTGAGCGAGGCACTTTGGAGAGTCCATTGGCCGGACCCGGGCGAGAGCCTCCAGGACCTTCAAGCCTCGCGAACGCCCGCGCATATTCGGTTAATTTTCGAGGAGCTGTTCTTTATCGAGTTAGGCCTCGAACTCAAGCGCAGAGAGCAAAAGGCTCAAACCGGAATCGCGTTCGAGTTGAACGATCGCGTGCGCCAGGCGATTAAGCAAATTCTGCCATTTCATCCGACGGCTGCTCAGAAGCGAGCTCTGAAGCAAATCGCTGAAGACATGCAAAAACCGTACCCGATGCGGCGCCTTCTGCAAGGGGACGTGGGGTCGGGCAAGACTTTGGTTGCCTTTGAAGCGGCGATCATTGCCATCGAAAACGGATATCAGGTTGCACTTATGGCGCCTACGGAGATTCTCGCGCAGCAGCATTTTTTCTCCGCACGACGCATTTTAGAGCCCTCGGGATATCGCATCGTCCTTCTCACCGGATCTCTTGAGGATGACCGCAAGCGTGAGACCCGCCGCCACATCGCGCAGGGAAATGCACAATTCGTGATCGGCACGCACGCGTTGATCGAGCAGAAGGTCGAGTTCTGCAAGCTCGGACTTGTGATCGTAGATGAACAGCATCGTTTTGGCGTGCTGCAGCGCTTCAAGCTGATGAAGAAGAGTGCCGAGCCGGATGTTCTGGTTATGACAGCGACGCCTATTCCACGAACTCTCGCGCTTACACTTTACGGCGATCTGGATATAAGTGTTCTCGATGAAATGCCTCCCGGGCGGACACCCATCGTGACTCGCCGCGTGGGCGACGAGCGCGCGGATCAGGTCTGGGACTTCGTTCGCAAACAAGTTGGGTTAGGGCATCAGGCCTATGTTGTCTATCCAATCATCGAGGGGAACGAGGACGGTGCGCTCAAGGCGGCGATGAAAATGTATGGCGAGCTGAGCAAGAGAGTATTTCCCGATTTGCAGGTGGCGGTCCTCCACGGACGCATGGAGCCGGACTTGAAAGAACAAGTCATGCGCTTGTTCCAGCAAGGCAAAATTCAAGTCCTGGTTTCGACGACCGTCATTGAGGTCGGAGTAGATGTCCCCAATGCGGCAGTGATGGTCATCGAACACGCGGAGCGCTTCGGATTGGCGCAACTTCATCAGCTGCGTGGCCGAATTGGACGAGGCGCCGCGAAGTCATATTGCATACTCATGACTAGCGGCACGGTTTCGGAAGAAGCCGAACGGCGCCTCGATGCAATGGTCCGCACGACCGATGGGTTTGAGATCGCAGAACTCGACCTGGAAATGCGCGGCCCGGGAGAATTTTTTGGAACCCGGCAAGCAGGCTTGCCCAGCTTTCAGGTTGCAAACCTCATCCGCGACCGCGATCTGCTGGAAATCGCAAAGAGAGAGGCCGCTGCGGTACTCTCCGGTCCAAATTCTGAAATATCGCAGACCGAGATCGATCGAGCACTGTGGCAAATGCGCACACGGTGGCAGAAAGCCTACGGATTGGTCGAAGTTGGTTGAACTGCGCAGCACCGTATGGCGCGGATACTCCGTCCATATATGTGGGGCGGCGGCGCCCTCGCCCGCCAAACCGCGGAAGTGATTGCGATTTGCAGGTTGTGCCTCGATAATCATTCTCATGGTCGCGCAGACTGAAATTTTCCGCGATTTGCCGGCAGTCGATGCACTCCTGCGTGATTCCGAAATTGTTCCGCTGGTCGCGGAGGAAGGGCAGGCAGCAGTGGCTGACGCCTGTCGCATTGTCCTTGCGCGTCTGCGAAACGAAATTGCCGTTGGTCATCTCGACGCAGCCAAATTGAAGTTGGCTCTCACAGGAATCCACGCCGCCGTCCGGGAAGAGCTACGCCGCTCCCTTGAATACTCGCTCAGACCTGTGATCAACGCGACCGGAGTGATCCTGCACACGAATCTCGGACGCGCGCCGCTTGCGCCTTCGGCCATTGAACATGTTCGTAAAGCTGCGGAGACCTACTCGAATCTCGAGTTCGATATTGACTCCGGCGAACGGGGTAAGCGCGATGTTCACGTTGATCGGCTGTTTCGGCGGTTGTTGTCTGAAGGGTTAGAACATGGGGCCGCGGGCGTCCCGGCCCCTGCAAGATCTTCCACTTCCACCATTGTTGTCAACAACAATGCCGCCGCGGTGCTGCTTGCCCTGAATACTCTGGCAGAAGACGGCGAGGTGATCGTTTCGCGCGGAGAGCTGGTTGAAATCGGAGGGTCGTTCCGAATTCCCGATGTGATGGCAAAGTCTGGCGCGATTCTGCGCGAAGTCGGCACTACCAATCGCACCCGTATTGCTGACTATGAGCGCGTTATCAATGAGCGCACTAAGCTTTTGCTCCGCGTGCATCGGTCGAATTTCGAAATCAGCGGTTTCACAGAGAGGCCGGAGATGCGTGAGCTGGTTGCTCTTGCAGAGAAGCACAAGCTGCCGTTGATGGAAGATCTCGGAAGCGGTGCACTTTTCGATCTCCGCGCAATTGGCATCAACGATGAACCAGGAGTACTCGACAGTTTCCGCGCAGGCGTGCATGTTGTGACTTACAGCGGTGACAAGCTTTTGGGAGGCCCACAGGCTGGTTTGATCAGCGGGCGGGAAGATTTGGTGAAGCGAATGCGTACTAACTCACTGTTCCGGGCCTTGCGTGTGGATAAGCTCACCTACGCTGCCCTCGAAGCCACGCTGCTCGCGTACATCAAACGCAATTACGACGCGATACCAGCTCTCAGGATGATGCAGATGTGCAAGGCGGAGATCTCGGGGCGCGCGGCGAACCTTGTTTCGACAGTGAATGACGATATCCATGCAGAGCTGATTGACGGCGAGTCGCTCATCGGTGGGGGTTCCGCGCCTTCCGCGACTTTGCCTACAACTATCATCGCTCTTTCCTCGCGAACCATGAGTGCCGAGACCCTTTCGGCTCGCCTTCGCTTCGCTAGTCCACCTGTAGTGGCCAGAGTTGAAGATGGCCGCGTCTTGCTTGACCTCCGCACCGTATTTCCCGAACAGGACGAGCGCGTGCGGGAGATACTTGCTGGGATCGCTGCTAACTAGAGTCTCGGATCAAGTTGCCATGGCCACCCTCTACACCATCGGCCACTCCACTCGCACGCTGCAGGAATTGATCCAAGCATTGCAAGCTCATTCGATCCAGACGCTAGTGGATATTCGTGCTTTTCCTATGTCGCGCCGCCTGCCGCACTTCAATCGCGAATCATTGGATAAATCGTTGGCGGAAGCTGGAATCCGGTATGTCTGGATGAAAGAACTCGGTGGCCGGCGTAAGAAGTCCCCGACGGATTCCCCGAACGTGGCGCTGCGAAACGACAGTTTTCGGAATTATGCCGATTACATGCTTACTCCTGAATTCGGGAGCGCAGTGCAGGAACTCATCAAACTTGCCAAGCACTCGCGAACCGCCTACATGTGTGCTGAACGAGTGTATTTTCGCTGCCATCGGATGCTGGTTTCTGATTGGCTGGTCGCGCATGGGGAGGAGGTTTTCCATATCGACGATGAGAAGCCGCCGAAACCACACAAGCTGATGGCAGAAGCGCGAATAGTGGACGGCCAACTCATCTATCGTGGAGATCGCTTGCTCTGACTTCACCTGCTAACCTAACGAAATGATTGTTGGTACCGGAATTGACATCGCAGAAGTGCCTCGAATCGCCGAGTCGATTGGGCGCTTTGGAGATCGGTTTCTTCAGCGCGTGTTCACCGACGGAGAGATACGATACTGCGAGTCAAAGGCCAATCGCGTTGAACGATACGCCGCGCGTTTTGCAGCCAAAGAAGCCGCAATGAAAGCGCTCGGCACCGGGTGGAACCACGGCGTCCGATGGCGCGATGTTGAAGTATTTCGCGAACCGGGGCGGCGGCCTACGATCAGGTTCTACGGCAAGGCCCAAGAATTTGCGACGAACATGAGAGTGAAAAATATTTCGTTATCGCTCTCCCATACGCCTGAGCAGGCGATTGCAAGCGTGATTTTGGAAGATTAGGGTGCACGCAAACACGGTAGTCCCATCTACGCCGCTGCTGACTATGAGAAACCTAATGTCCCTCGCTCGTCCGCCTGCGTCGAACGATCTCGGGATGACATCTGGAGAATGTGAAAGCCGTCATTCGTATGTATTCGCGCGACGAAGCCCTGCGACGAACAACGCATACTCCCTTTGATACACTGACCTCTTTCATGTCTACCGCCGAAACTGTGTTTCGACCAGCTGTGTCCCCTTTGCAGCCGATAACGAGCGCCACCCTGCTTGCGGGCGTAGCTCTGAGTAGCTTTTCCGCGCTTTTGCTGGAACTTTCGTTAACCCGGCTATTTTCGGTCGTCCTCTTTTACCACTTCGCGTTTCTGGCAATCTCAATTGCTTTACTCGGACTTGGAGCAGGCGGTGTGTTCGCGCATTTGCAGAAAGAACGGCTGAATACAATCGAACTCCGCCGAATCGCTGCAATTTGCGCGACGATTTCCGCGATATCCATTCCCATCGCGCTCGAAGTGGTGCTGCACGTTCCGGTTTCTTTAAAGCTCACGGGCGGGAACTTTCTCCGGCTCACGGTGATGTACACATTTTCCGCCGTTCCGTTCTTTCTGACCGGTGTGCAATTCGCGGTCGTATACGCACGCATGTCAGAACAGATTTCGCGGCTTTACGGTGCTGACCTCGCAGGCGGCGCGCTGGCCTGCATCGCTGTTGTTCCACTGCTGAACTGGACAGGCGGTCCGAACGCAATTTTGTTTTCTGCGCTCATGGCCGCCTTTGCAGCGGTCGTTTGGAGTCCCACGCCGCGATTGCGCTGGAGGACCTCGGCGCTGTGTGTGATCGTACTGATCGCGATCATCTTGAATCACTCCGGGAAGCTTGCCGACATTATTTGGGCAAAGGGCGTGCGACGCCAGAACGTCGAATTTGCGCGCTGGAATGCCATATCGCGGGTTGAAGTGGACCGCGCACCCGATGGCGCTCGCGTTGTGGTAATCGACGCCGATGCCAGTACCTACATCATGAATGCCGACCCCGCGAAATGGGAGGGCTCGCAATGGCAGCGCAGCATGATGGCCACTGCCCCTGCAATTGCGAACATTCTTCGGCCGCAGGGTGACTACGCCATTATCGGCCCGGGGGGCGGGGTGGATGTGCTCCGTGCTGTGGCAAATGGCAGCCGCGACGTCACCGGGATCGAGATCAATCCGATCATTGCAACCGACATCATGCGCGGCCGTTATGCCGATTTCGCTTATCACCTTTATCAACGCCCGGAAGTACACATTCACGTGAGTGATGGGCGCTCGTTCATCCGCAACGCGAAGCGGCAGTTTGACGTCGTCGAGATGACGCTGGTTGACACCTGGGCCTCGACCGCCGCCGGAGCTTTTGCTTTAAGCGAAAACAGCCTGTACACGACTGAAGCGTTTCGCGAATACTTTGAGCACGTAAAGCCGAACGGAATCGTGGCGGTTACGCGTTGGGAATTCCGCCGCCCACGAGAAGCTCTGCGTGTTGCATCAGTAGGAATGAATGCTCTACATGAAATGGGAATTCAGGATATCGCGAGCCATTTCATCGTGGTATCGCAAAACCAGCTCAACGAAGATGGAATTCACGTCGCGGTACTTGCGAAAAAAGCTCCGTTCACGCCGCAGGAAGAGGAAGCAGTGCGGCAGCACGTTGCCAACAATCCGCCGATGCAGATCCTGTATTTGCCGGATGGCAGTCAAGACAATGCCTTCTCCAAATTGATCAGAAGCAATGATCCGTACGCATTCAGCGCGGGCTATGCTTACAACGTCAGTCCGGTAACGGATGACGCACCCTTCTTTTTCTTTACTTTTAAGCCTGAACAGCTTCTGCACTTGCACACGCGACATTCCATGGATTGGAAAGTCAATGTGGGCGTAGCCGTACTTGCTATGCTCCTTGTGATCTCGGTAATTGCGGTAATGGCATTCCTCATCCTGCCTTTACTCGTGCAGCAAAGCACACATCAAGGATCGACGAGTGTTCTGTTCTATTTCGTGGCATTGGGACTGGGGTATATTCTCGTCGAGGTTACATTCATTCAGCGTTTTGTCTTGTTTCTTGGACATCCGACTTACGCGCTGACGGTGGTCGTATTTTTGATGTTGCTCTCCAGCGGATTGGGTAGTTTAGTGTCACGCAAGCTGATCCCAAGATACAGGCAAGTGTGGCTGCCTCTTCTTTCAATTGTTGCGGTGTTGGCGGTGTACGTTGCCATTCTGCCCACAATCCTGGGCCGCTTCGTAGGCGAGCCGTTTGCAGTTAAAGTGGCTATCAGCGCTCTTCTGCTAATCCCGTTGGGATTTGCTATGGGAATGCCATTCCCGACTGGCCTCAGGGCTCTAGCTGCTGATAATGAGCCATCCAATTTGATTGAGTGGGCATGGGCGATGAATGCTGCGTCCAGCGTGCTGGGCTCAGTTCTGGCGATTGTGATCTCCATCCAATTCGGTCTGAACGTGACCCTTTCGTGCAGCGCCGGGGCCTATGCTTTAGCGTTGTTGTTGAGAGGAAAGTTGCGGGCTGAGTCATCTGAGGCTTGGAGCTGACCTGCTTCTGCTATTATCAAAAAAATCTGTTCTGAATATTGGGATGGTGGCTCAGGAGTCCCGGACCCGACCACCCAACACGCTGCTTGGAGGATAATTGCCTAGCCAGAAACAGTTGAAATGGTCTCAACTGAAGGTTGGCATCACGGTCATTGTCGCTGCTATAGTTCTGGCGATCCTCATCATATTGATGAGCGGCACCGGCGGCATTTTCACACACAAGCTCATCCTGAAATCCTATTTTTTTGACGCGCAAGGGTTGCGACTGGGGGCACCGGTTCGACTTAGCGGCGTCGATATTGGAAACGTTAGCGAAATCCGGGTTGTACCGGACAAGCCACAGTCGCCGGTGGAAGTCACCATGAAGGTCAATACCAAATATGCCTTCAACTTGCGGGCAGATTCGAAGACTTTGCTTTCCACGGCGGGTGTTCTCGGCGAAACCTATATCAATATTGATAGTTCGAAAGCTACGGAGCGTGAGGTGCGGGACGGCGACGTGCTCGAGACCAGCGAGCAGCCTGGATACCAGGACGTGATGCGCTCTACGCAGAACGCGCTGCAGAATATGCAGGCGTTGTTGGCCCGAGCGGATCGAATCATTGCCTACGTAGAGACCGGAAAGGGATCCATTGGGAAGGTGATCTATGACGCAGCCCTATACAACCGGGTGAACGCAACTGTAGCCGATTTCCAGAAGCTGGTAAGCCAGATTGCCCAAGGCCAGGGTAGTCTTGGAAAATTCCTTGCAAACGATGATTTTTACAATAAGGCGAACGCCACGCTCGACAAAGTCAATCTTATGATTGACGACCTGAACGCCGGGAAGGGTAGCGCCGGCAAGTTTCTGAAAGATCCCGCGCTGTACGACAACATGAACAAGACCGTCGCGAACGTTCAGCAGCTCACGGCTGATATCAACGCTGGAAAGGGACCCATTGGTGTAATGACCAAGGACCAAGAGTTCGCGAACAAACTGAAGAATACGGTCACTCGGCTTTCAAATATCTCGGACCGGCTCGATGAGGGCCAGGGGACTGCCGGGAGATTCCTGCATGACCCATCTTTGTACGACAACACGAACAAGCTGCTGACAGATTCTCAGGATTTGGTCAAGGCGATTCGTCAGAATCCGAAGAAGTATTTGACGATTCATCTGAGGATCTTTTGATTGTATTGGTGTGTGAGGGATTCCCTCGTGTTGACCGGACCGTCGCTATTTTAAGTAAAGTCTCTCTCTTACCTCTGCAACAAATCCACCGGTTGCTTCACGTCGTGGACACGGAAATATTTTGCTAACCCCGGATACTTGTTGCGTACTTCCTCAAACATTGCGTAAGCCACGTTGCGATATGAAAAATGTCCGGCGGGGGCGCTGCGCAATTCCGAAATATAGACCGCTTCGGCGAAATCCATTTTGAAAAGTGTGCGTTTGCGGAACCCGAGAGGAATCGCGTACTGCGCGTTCTCTGAGGCTTCCGCCGTCGAGCTTTGTCCCAGCTTTGCAACCGCGGCTGCGGCGTTCTCCATGGCGACTTTGTATTGAGCAAAAGCGCCGGCGGGGCTAAGTTGCTCGGGAACATCATAGCCATGCGCCGTCGTGAAGCCCTGTTCGATCTGTACGCAGCGCCGATGGCGGTGCATGTCGCGAAAGCCGCCGATATCCATCAGAATGTCGAAGCGGAACTGCTGGCCGGCTCGAAAGGCGCGCAACATCTCATCGTGCTTGCCGCGATTGCGTAGCCCAGCGTCGATGATTTCCCGGCGCTGGCTCTCGTCCAGGCTTTCCACGGTGCGCCGAATCTGCCGGTACGAATAGTGGGAGTGCTCGTACAAAAGCGTACAGGCGATTTCGATTTCAAGTGGCTCCTCATTCAGCAGGTCTACCAGAGGCGCGTTTTCAATCGCAGCATCCTTCATCAGCTCAGTTGCGATCTGGAGAAGATTACGCCGTGTCTCGATTTCGTAGGAATTGGGATCTGCATATTTGACCAGCGTGGGCGAGACGCGCACTTCTTTTAGCAGGGCCAGTTGTGCACGTTCGGCGAGTTGAGGGGAGACTGTCTTAATGTCCTCGACTAGGTCGCGCCAAGACTCCTGATTGACGTTGTAGGCGGCGGAAGCTGCGGCTGACTTGAGCAGCTCTCCCAATCGGCGCACTTCTTTATGAGAGTGCGACAGGAGATGTGAAATCTGCATTTCCAGCGTTCGAGCATTCACGATCTCGCCAAGAGATGTATTCGTTGCCAGCGGTAACAGATATCGCGATATATCGAACGCTCGTGCTTTCAGCGTGCGGTCGTAGGCTTCCTGCTTCATCTCTGCCGGTTTCGGGGTGATTTCGGCGAAATACCGGAACGTGCGTTCGGACAGCGACTCGTATTCGGAAAAAAGTTGATCGATGGTTCGTGAATAAAGTTCTCGTGCCTGGCTATCCGGGCCAAAATCAGGTGTGTAGTAGCCGCTCTTGCGAAAGTCCTGATAGCGAGTTGAGCGCTCCTGACCGTCCCAGCGTTGCTCGTCAGCGACGACGATTGCGGCGAGGATCGAAAGCTTCTCAATCGCGAGCGCAATGTGCGCAAGATCTGCAATCGAGCGATGGCCGTACTGGAAATAAAAAGTGTTGAGAAATTTTTCTGCTTTTTGTGAACTGATCTCCTTAAGAGATTCCTTCATTGAGAGTGCGGAGCGCGAATACTTCGCCATCGCGTAAGCCTGGATCTCGGGTTCGGCGCCGAAAATGGCATAGACCTCGGTGGTTGGAGTGTTTACCGACGAATTGGTTCCATTTGTGGGTTTAAGGACAGTCTCAGCCATGAAGGACCTCGAAAGGGAAGAGATTGAATCTTAATAGCGGGCCCACGAGTGCGCAATTGAACGATTAGTTCCTCTCGTGAAAACCTCTGTGAAACTCTGTGCTCTCTGTGGTTTAGGTTCTCCTCGACCCGGGCGCATGCAAGAGCTCACCACAGAGGACACAGAGTTACACAGAGGGACGCCACAGAGGAATGCATTACAACGTATGCAAATATGCGAGCAGATCTTTGATCTGCTCATCGGTAAGAACGTTGCCGAAGCCATCCATCTTGTTCCGCCCGAATCGAATGATATCTGTTGCGCGATCATTATTCGCCGGGAGGCCACTGGCCGAAAAATATTGATGTTGAAAAAGTCCTTTCAGGCTTGGGCCCTGGCGTTTACGAGACGAATACGGGGCATGGCAGCGGTCGCAGTATTGGTCGTAGATGTGCCGGCCCGAAGCCTGTTGTGTGTTCAGGCCAAGCTCGGCGTCGCTTCGACGGCGCTCTACCTCGCAGCCGCAACAAATAGCAAGCAGCGCGATGCTAAAAGCCCATAGCTGAAATTTCCGAAACCCTTGAGACATTCGAGCGGGAAAAACAAAAGCGACCTTCTAGTTATACTGCATTCCGGCCGAGAGATGCTGCTTTCCAGAACGGGCGCGGTTTCTGCGGGATTTTCACAGCTTGATACTTGTCAGTAAAGACAGCAAATCATTTGAGCTTCGCGAAAATTTCAGCAAAAATGCAGAGTGGCTCTTTGATTGGCTAGGTCGGCAGTGGATTGCTGCACAAATTCCGCTGCACCTGCCTGTGAATGGGCTGCACTCGATTGAAATGAAAGCAGATGCATTTGATTTTTTTCAGTTGACCCAAAATTTAGAAGGTGTAAAAACATAATCGTTCTTTGACAGTTTCTGAAGTTTTTCCGGTTGGTGCGGCGTCCGGGGGTCAAGCAAGGTCACCTTCGGCATCGGCAGGAGCTAACGTAAGAACGCTGGGCAACCAGTGAACTGACGTACAGCTTTTGCAGATGGCTGGTGGAGGGCCAGTGAGGCTCTATAGCAAAGCGCTGGTCGAGAAGAACAAGAAGCCAAGTCAAAGGCAGGATAGAGTCCCGAAGGCGTTGAACTGATTTTTCCGGTTGGCGGTGAGCCCGGAGCCCGAGTGACGATCGCCGGTCGCAGTCCGAAAGGATAGCGATCAATGCAGGTCGGCAAGGGTCTAAAGCGAGCTACTGGCCGAGACGAATGAGACCAACACAACCTCGGGACTCTTAATGTTTAGTGCTGTGGCTCTTGGTCACGGTACTTTAGCAGCGCATCACATCTTGGAGCGGCCGTCTTCCTCACTCGCTCCCTCCCCCAAAGCGGCCTTTTAGGCTACCAAGGGTGGCGCTGCGTCTGGCATTCCAGGATCAGGGCCCTTGCGTAATTGCCAGTTGTGAAGCCAACCGGTCGCGAAAAATTTTGTTGGAGATCGGTTCTTCGCCCACCACATCTACATTTACCGCGTAGTTTCCCTGAGCGAGAGTGTCTCCGAACGGTAGCTCCATATCCTTGGTGTCTCTCTTAAGCGAGAAGTGCTGATAGCCGATTGCGGTCGCCCGCCCAATCTCGTTTACGGCCAGCACGATGAATGTGAGATCGAAGTCGCGGCCAGTGCGGTTTGAAACCTTAATGGATCCTTCAATACGCTGTCCGGCAACTTGTGCCTTCCGCTGCCAGTCGGCGGTCAACGGAACTTCTGTGCTAAGCGTAAACGCCTTCTCCTGTTGCTTGGGAGGATTGCTGTTGTCTGTGACCAGGACGCGAAAGTCGTAGGACCCGCTCTCATCTGAGTTACCCGTGAGTTCGCCTTGATCGTTAAGCTGAATTGTATGTGGGAGCGTTCCCGACAAAACCCGCCAATGGTAAGGCCCGTTACCGCCCGACGCTTCCAGTTGAGATGTGTACGGTTCCCACAACAATGCCTTCGGGAGCTCTTTGGTCGAGATCGAGACGGAATCCGAAGCCGAAGGTTGCTGTGCGATGAGTGGGAGCACAGCAAGGAAAAATAAAACCCAAAGTTGGTTCGCCACCCCAGTTCGCATAAGGAAATTATAGGATCAGAATTTCATCTCAATCTGCACGCCAGGTCATTGTTCACAGAACGCTCCAACTACCTATTCATGCGGATTTTCCTGCGCCTGAGCGCGCGGAAGGCTGATTTCTGTGGCTATTTTTGGTTCATGCTGCGAAAAACCCGCGTAAAATGCGGCCTTCAGGCTGTTTTTCCACAGCTCGCAGTATTAAGATAGCAACGCATTTCACTGGAATCTTATTTTGGACTCAGAGGAGGATTCATGGCAGCTGGCATGACCAAGACACAACTCGTCCGTCATCTCGCAGAGAAGATGGGCGCCAACAACAAAACCGCAGCGGCATTTCTTGAGAACCTTGCGGATACCGCTATTAAAGAGACAAAGAAGAGTGGCGTGTTCGTAGTTCCTGGACTTGGCCGTTTGGTGAAGGCCCACCGCAAAGCGCGTATGGGGCGCAATCCGCAGACCGGCGAAGCAATTCAGATCAAGGCGAAGACGGTTGTTAAGTTCCGCGTTGCAAAGGCCGCGAAAGACGCAATTGCCCCGAAGAAGTAAATTCCATCTCGCGAAAATGGGGGCCGGCATTCCGTCGGCCCTTTGTTTTTCCAGAACTTCCAGCCTACAGCGACAAAACCCGCGCCGCCCATGGCTTTCTACTTTGTATGGCCTTGCAGCGATGGTCATCTGGAGAGTACTCAGGGTGGATCTTGTGCAACCGAAGTCGAATCATGGGCTGTTTAGCTCTTGTCTTCACCTACTCTCTACACGCAGACTACTTCCTTTGGGAATATATCCCTTGCGCCGGAACCAGTCTTCCATGGCGACCTTCAATTGATCGAGTGGTACCCGCTCGCCGATTTCCATCACACCATCCCCGACGGGGAGGGTGTCGTCGAAAATGCTGGCGTTGGTAAAATTGCGCATAGAAAAGTTGTCCAGCCACTTCAGTGGGCAGGGAAGTAGCTTGTCTTCTTGCTCATATTCGACGCGAATCTTGCGCGAGAACATCTTGCAGGGATTGTAAAACGACTGCAAAGGCCGCCACGGATCAATAGCGGATTGTCTGGGCCGTTTCTCTGCGCGATTTCTCTGCGCCGTTTCTCTGCGCGATTTTCCTATGTGATTCCTGAGTGAAAGTTTTCAAAGCCAACCACGGAGGACACTCAAAGCACAAAGGAACACCACAGAGGCATCTGCATCCCAGAAGATCCCTAAGGAACTACATGGCGGAGGCAGGCGCGGTCGGACTTTGTGCTCCAGCTTCTCCGTTCACCAGATCTTTTAACTCTTTGCTGGGCTTGAAGAACGGAATCTTCTTGGCAGGAACATCAACGCGGTCGCCGGTCTTGGGATTGCGTCCGACGCGCGGCTTGCGCTGCCTGGTGCGAAAGCTGCCAAATCCCCGGATTTCGATCTTGTCGCCCGCACGTAGCGAACGCACCACGCTATCGAAGATCGTTTCCACAACGACCTCGCTGTCTTTGCGAGTCAACTCGACCAGACGGGATACTTCATCAATCAAGTCCGCTTTTGTCATCGCTGTTTGCTCCCAAGTTTTCGAGAATGTCAGCCGGATGGCGTGTTCCCACAAACATTTTGCGTCCCAAAGAAGCCACTTTGGGCTGCAGGTCGTTCTCATAACCTTCTCAAATTTCAAGGCTTGTTGGCAAGAGGCAGATTAATCCAGAATCAGCTATTTCCACAGATAATAAAAGCCAACGTGCTGGTCCATGAGCTTCTCTTTAGTGGGCAACCATCCGGAAACATCCCCGAAAAGCAAGTCGAGCAGTGACTTGCGGTCGCGTTCCGGATGCACCAAAGAAGGTTCGCCGCTGATGTTTACCGATTTTGCGGTGTCGAGTACCGCGGTTCGAAAATCGCCGATTTGATCGATCAGGTGCATGCCTAATGCCTGCTCTCCCGTCCACACCCGCCCGTCAGCAATGGATTTGATATCAGCGATTTTCGCGTGCCGCCCATCAGCGACAGCCTGTACGAACTGCCCGTACATGTTGTCAATGAGACCTTGCATGTACTGGCGTTCAGCGGGAGTGAGTTCCCGTGTCGGATCTCCTGTGTCCTTAAATTGGCCGACCTTCAGGACCTCAGGCTTCAGCTTGGCCCAACGCATGAGGTCGCCATAGTTCACCCACTCGGCAATGACCCCGATTGAGCCGACCACGCTGCCGTTGTCCGCGTAAATCTTGTTCGTCGCCGAGGAAACGTAATATGCGCCGCTAGCGCCCACGGTCTCAATCGACGCTACGATGCGCTTGTGTTTGTCGTCACGGATACGCTTGACTTCGCGGTAAATCTCCTCCGACGCAGCAACTCCGCCGCCCGGTGAGTTTACGTGGATAATGATTGCCTTAATAGAGTCGTCATCGGAGAACCGGCGTAGGTCCTCAACTACCTGGCTGGGGTCGATTATCACGCCATCCAGGTCGACGACGCCGATTTTGTCGCCAAAGGCATGAATGCTGGCTTCGCGACCGCTTGCGTGCAACGCAATGTACACCAGCGTAAACACGGCCAGCACGAAGAGGAAGAAAGCGCCTCCTCCAATCAAAACCCACAACCATACGCGCGAGCGTTTGTTGTCTGCCATAAATGTTTGTTAGTTTAGCACCGCAGCGGGGACTTTGATCACTCTGGAACGATCACCTGCAGGGCGTTCGGAGCGATACTGAACTCGACCGGAGTTTGGCAAACGTATTCGCCGTCAGCATAAACATCCAAAGGCGACTCCGTTTCGATACGTGCCGCATCCGTCTGGGCGTATTCCACGTGACTGGAATTCAGGTGTCCGCCGAAATAAACCGTCGGAAACAGACAAAAAAGCTTTAGTTTGTCCATGGCCCGCACCACACACACATCCAGCTTGCCATCATCAAGCTTGGCATTAGGAGCGATTTTCATGCCGCCGCCATAGCACGGCGCGTTTGCCACGGCTGCAAGCGTAGTTGGTTGAAACAGTCCGGGGAAATGACCGTTCGGAGAAATTTTCATGGGAAAGGGTGCAAATCGCAAAAATTCTCGTGGCGCAGAAAGCCCATATCCGCCGTGCGCCCGCAGCCATCTGGGAAGGGAATTGGCGCGGCGCGTGATCTGAGCATCAAGACCGATTCCAGCGACGCAGCAGAAAAGATGACAGCGTCTGTTGGCAGATTGGATTGAAACAACGCCGGGTTTCGAGGATTCGCGAATGACACCCAAATCGACACTTTGAACGTTGCCATCGCCTGCGGCAAATCGGGTCCAAGCAGCAAGTGCGTCGTTGAAACTATGCAGCCTCAGTGAGCGGGCAAAATCATTGCCGCTGCCGCACGGCACAATCAGAACGGGTACTCCCAATTCCACAAGTGTGGTGAGATTGCGATGGAGAGTGCCGTCACCGCCGAAGACCACGACCACATCGGCTTGCTCGATCAGGGACGTCCATTGCGCCTTTGCTTTGCGCTGAAATGTGGCCAGAGGTCTTGACAGGTTTCCAGGCCCAAGAATGCCTGCAAGATGCATGTCCACGGAATTTAATCATAAGAATGGACTTAGCACCAGAGGTTTGTAGCTGGATTTGGAACCAAAGGATTCAGTGGCGTCCGGCGTGCATCGGTCGCTCTAGCCAGTCTTTTGGGTCTCAGGCGCGAGAGCCCGAATTTAGCGTTCGAGAGGTTCTTGCATGTCCGCAAGGGCAAAGCCCATTACGGCCATGCACGCTGCGTTCTCGCGAAGCTCTTCCGGGACCACTTTGTCGAGCGTGTCGGCCGGGGTGTGATGGTAGGTGAAATAGGTCAGGCCGTTTTGCCAGATTCCGAATGCCGGAACACCTTTTTCCGCAAGTGGCTCGATGTCAGTTTCGGGCGATTTCGGCACGATCTGAAGCAGATTTGAACCAAATGAGCTCAGGACATCGAGCACGGGTGAGAGTTGTTTGCTGGCGTTCTCAGTGATTTTTGCGTGGAATCCCAGCGGGTGCTCTGCGCCCAAATCGCTTTCGATCGCGCCAATGTGATTTGCAGCCTCAGATATGCGATTTTTCGTGTAAGTATCTGCTCCGGCAGCACCCATTTCTTCATCCATCCATGCAATTACGCGCAGCGTTCTCCGGGGATGCAGGTTCAGTTTACGCACGAGTTCGGCGGTTTCCATGGCGGAGACTACTCCTGCGCCGTCGTCGATCGCGCCGGTCGCGAGATCCCAAGAATCCAGGTGCCCGGAGACAATCACGACCTGTTCCGGATGTTCTGAACCTTTCAAATCTGCGATTACGTTATACCCTTGCACCTCCGGCCCGAGTTTAGTTGTGAGCGTTAAATGGATTCGGACACGTCCGCGTGCCGCGAGACGCGAGATCAGGCCGGCATCTTCGGCGGTGATAGCACCCGCAGGAATCGGAGTAGGTTGGCTCCAACCAGCGTGGGGAAGACGATACGCGCTGTCTCCCGCAGATCGCACCAGCACACCAACCGCGCCGAGCGCAACAGCTGCCACGGCCCCCGTCCCGCGATAACGCACCGCTTCGCCGTAAGCCGCACCAGACTGGCCTGCAATCGCCTTGCGGTGATCGTAAATTTCGTTGAACACGACAACCTTGCCTGCGACTCGATCTCGCCCGAGCTGCTCCAATTCCTCAAAGTTATTTACCACCAGAACATCTGCCGTGATGCCCGCGGCAGTCGTCGGGGAATTACCTCCGAGCGCGGTTACAAAAACCTTTTGTGTCGTGCCCTTAACCTGACCTGGATATTCCACTAATTCGGCTGAATCGGTGCCGCGCTCGAACCGGTGTACGGGCACTGATTCCAGATGAACATCCAAGCCAAGTTTGCGCATCTCGTCTGCCACATAATGCGCTGCTGCGTCGGCCTGCACAGATCCCTGCGGCCGCGGGCCGATGCTGTCGGTCAAATATTCGAGCTCCCGGTACGCGTAGTCGTCCGCGAGCGCCGCATCGCGGAGCTGTACAAGGTCCTTCCGCAACTCGGGTGGGAAGGCGCGCGTGGCTGATTCCGTTTCCTGTGGCAACGAAGTCCAGGACGGCTTAGGGGTTTGCGCGGCAGTTTGACCGAAGACAGGGAAAGCAAAAAGGGCAAGCAGGACAGCAGGCAGACGGCGCTGCATTTTCACCTCGTTCAGGTTTCGTAGCGAACTCTTAACATACCATTCGGCGTCCAATTGGCGAGCGGAACGATTTGCCCCGAAGTCTCCAACAGAAGCCCGAACCTCTTTCCTCTAGCCACGGGCGTACCAAACATTTTGTCGCCCTGGTGCTTTCCTTCAGCGCAGGTTTTGTGGATATTGTGGGCGCGCTCACGGTCTACGATCTGTTCACGGCACATGTGACCGGAACGACCGTGCGCCTTGGCGAGCGCTTGCTGGAGCGTAACTGGGCGGCAGCTGCTGCCGCGATCACTATAGTGGGCGCGTTTTTTGCCGCCTCGGTAGTGGGACGCTTGCTGATTGAGGCCGCGGAGCGCTCAGGTTTTCGACGAATCGCCTCGGTGACGTTCACACTCGAAGCGGTACTGCTGCTCTGCATAGCTGCCGCGGGGAGCCGCACTTTGGTTGTGTTGCCAGGAACGAAACCGATTACGCTCACCTTTGTATTACTGGCAATCCTTGCCAGCTCTATGGGACTGCAGACTGCAAGCCTCAGCAAAATTGGGCCTTTAACCGTGCACACGACGTTTCTCACGGGAATGCTGAACAAGTTGGCGCAGGTCATCGCCCAGTGGTTCTTTGATATCTACGATTTCCATTTTCGCGAGAAAGGTTCAGAGCGATTGCGCCACGATATTCGGCGCAATACTCGCCGTGCGGTCTTCTTTCTTTCCATCTGGCTTCTGTATCTGGCTGGGGCCATGTGTGGGACATGGTTCGTCAAATGGCAGCAGCTCAGGTCTCTATATTTGCCTTGCGCGATTCTGTTGGTAGTAATCGCGGTTGATCAAGCCCGTCCGCTCTCGATTGAAGAGGAGCACGAATCGGAAGAGTAAAGAGCCTGTCAATAACCATCCCTGTTGGGGACTGTTGTCCTTATTGTGACCTTACGCGTGCGGACTTAGGAGCTAACGCTTTGTGCCGACGGCTAAGCTCCCGGAGTGGAAATTTCGTGCCAACAAATAGATGTATCCAGAACAGCGTCTTGCGAACCGTCATAGGCTATGCGTCTGCCCAGCGCCGCAGCAGGTTGTGATACACGCCTGTTAGTTGCACGGCTGCGGGATTGTCCGGCGTCTCACGATTGATGCGCTGAATCGCCATATCAAGATCGAAGAGTAGCGACCGTTCTCCGTCGTCGCGGACCATACTTTGGATCCAGAAAAATGATGCGATGCGTGCGCCGCGGGTGACCGGGCGTACATGATGCAGGCTGGTTGAGGGATAGAGAATCATGTGTCCCGCAGGAAGTTTCACGCTGTGAGTGCCGTAGGTATCTTCGACGACGAGTTCGCCTCCGGCATAGTCCTCCGGGCCACTGAAAAAAAGCGTTGCGGAAAGATCAGTGCGGATGCGATGCGGCGTCCCGGTGACCGGACGAATGGCGTTGTCCACATGAGTGCCAAACGACTGCCCGCCCTGATAGCGGTTGAACAGCGGTGGAAATACACGAAGAGGCAAAGCTGCAGTAACAAACAGAGGATTCTGACCAAGAGCGTTCAGAACCATCTCGCCGAGCTGCCGCGCCACTGGCGAACCTTCGGGAAGCTGCATGTTGTCTTTGACGCGGGACGACTGATGGCCGGCCGTGACCCGGCCATCAACCCAATCTGTTTTCTCGAACAACTGACGTGCTTCACTCACCTGTGCAGCAGTGAGCACATCCGGTATCGGTAAAAGCATGGTCTGCGTTCTCCGGGTTGCAATCAGAATTTGAAATTGATTCCCATCAATGCTGAGAATCCGGCGCCGGGCACGATGTGTCCGGGATGGATCTGATCGTAGTAATAACGGTTGGTCAGATTGTTCAGGTTCAATTGCAGGCTGGCGCGCTCGTTCAGGGGATAGCTTGCCATTGCATTGAACACAACGTATCCCGGCACTTCCTTCAGCAGCCCAGTGGTGGGGTCAAATGGGGAAGTCGAACTTGCCGTGCGCCTATCTACGAAATTTCCCCCGGCCCCTACGAGAAAATTTCTCCAGGGCAGCCGATATGTCGACCAGAGATTGAACGTGTTTTTTGGCACGTTTGCCAATTCCAGGCCAACTGCTTCTGGGAACGACTGCGAGCTGACGATCGCGCTATCAAGCAGGGCGTAACTTGAGAGGAGTTGCCAACGATCTGTCAGATGTCCCGCGACTGCGACCTGGAAGCCGGTGACGCGCTGATTCCCGCTCACGACATCCAGCAGCGGATTATTTGGATCGGCTTCACGTGCATTGGTTTTCTCTGTTCGGAACACAGAGCCATTGACGAGGAATTTGCCAGACGCAAAATCCCATTTGCTACCAACTTCGAAAGTTAGATTTTTTTCCGGCGGAGTGTCGGCGGTCGCGGCACTCAGGGATAACGATTCCGCTGAAGGATTGTACGAATTCCCGGCATCGAAATAGATGCTGCCGTTTGATTTCGGCTTATACACCAGTGCGCCACGCCAGCTTGGCAAGCCGACCACCTGTTGGAACCGCGATGCCGGAGCGACACTCTGGTTATAGTTTGCGTCAAAGCGGTCCCAGCGCCCGCCGCCGATCACTTCGAATTTGTTACCAAGCGGAACAGTATCGAGCGCGTAAACGCCTACGGTATTCGCGGTCACATC
>DATBIE010000026.1:0-45823 GCA_036557105.1 Terriglobales bacterium | reverse complement strand
CGGCCGTGGTGTCAGTTGATCGCAATTGGCGCGTCTGCTGGCGGACTGTCGGCGCTGGGTGCAGTTTTGGGCGGCATTGAGGGTGATTTTCCTGGTGTTGTCGTCGTGCAGCATCTGGATCCCAACCACGAAAGCCAGATGGCACACCTGCTCTCGACCAAGACAAGAAAAACGGTGAAAGATGCAGTCCATGGAGAGCGAATCATTCGCGGGCGAGTTTACATTGGCCTTCCGGATGAGCATTTGTTGGTCACAAAAGGCAGAATTAAACTTGCGCACTCCCGGCTGGTGCGCTTTTCACGGCCATCGATCGACATCATGTTGGGCTCGGTTGCCGCGACATACGGCGAAAAAGCGATCGGTGTTATCCTAAGCGGCTCAAACCGGGACGGGGCAGATGGCATCGCGGCCATCAAAGCAGCGGGTGGCTACACCATCGCACAGGATCCCTCTACGGCCGAATTCCGCGTCATGCCGCAGGCTGCAATTGATACCGGCTGCGTTGACCTGGTAGTCGCGCTCGACGATATCGGAAGAGTGATCTCTCAGCTCCTGAAAAAGGAAAAGAACACGGAATGGCGACGGATGTCACACTGAAAGACCTGCTCGAAGAACTTGCCGAGCAGCGTAATTTCGACTTCCGCGGGTACAAGAACAGCACTCTGGAGCGCCGGTTCCGCAGGCGGATGTTTCAGCTCAGTCTGGGGGGATACGACGAGTACAGCAGGTACATTCACCAACATCCAGATGAGACAAACGAACTTCTCAATACGCTTCTCATCAATGTGACTGAGTTCTTTCGCGATCCTCCTGCCTGGGAGATCTTGCGCCATGAAGTCTTGCCTTCTCTTTTGAAACGGATCCAGCCTGGTCACTCTTTTCGAGTGTGGAGCGCAGGATGCGCCAGCGGAGAGGAAGCCTACTCAATTGCGATACTGCTGACTGAGCATCTCGGCCCTCGTATCCAGGACTATGACATAAAAATCTATGCGACTGATATTGACGACGACGCGCTGAACACCGCCCGGCGCGGTGAGTACTCGATCGACTCGCTCCGCGCCATGCGCCCTGAGTGGAGAGAGAAGTACTTCAATGGCAAGGGGCTGCTGCGCGTCAACCGCGAAGTGCGACGACTAGTAATTTTTGGACGTAGTAATCTTGCCCACGACGCTCCCATTTCGCATGTAAATTTGCTGGTTTGCCGCAATTTGCTCATCTATTTCGATTCCGAACTGCAAAAGCAAATCCTTGCGCGCCTGCATTATGCACTCGACCCCGGAGGTGTGCTTTTTCTGGGCAAATCTGAATCGCAGTTGACCAATTCACCAACGTTTCAGCGCCTGAACGCGCGTTGGAGAATTTTCCAGCGCATTACCGCCACAGATGACCGTATTCAAGTAAGGCAAGAGAATAGCGGCCCAATGCCAGAAGAAGCCGACCGCAAACGCCAGGAGCTCGAGTCATTCCGCCAGCAACAGCGATACTTCATGGAGACGCTTCGCGCCGGGGTCTTATCGCTCGATGTTGACGACATGATCGTTCTCAACAATGCCGCCGCGTTAATACTGTGCGGATTGCAGCCGGTAAATCTTGCGGGTAAGCGCGTCACGGACACGGATATCTTCATTCGCATTCAGGAGCTGGCTTCGCACCTGCAGGCCACGCGGCTCAATAACGAGTCGTCCCGTTTTCAATGCCATGTCACAATCGGTGCAGAAGACAAGCTTCTCGAGATCACGGTGCGCCCGGTGCTCGATGAAAAAGGTCAGCGCAGCGGGACTCTGGTTTACATCGACGATCAGACCGTGCAGGAAAAACTGCAAAGCACCGTAGAGGAACTTGAGTCAACCAGCGAAGAGCTTCAGTCGGCAAACGAGGAACTCGAAACCACCAACGAAGAACTCCAATCAACGAACGAGGAATTGGAGACCACGAACGAGGAATTACAGTCCACCAACGAGGAGCTCGAAACCACCAACGAAGAACTGCAGTCTCTGAACGAAGAACTGGAAACGACCAATCAGGAACTTGAGGATCGCACCAAGGAACTCGACCAGGTGAACGACGTCTACTCTCAGACGTTGGAACGAATCCGCCTGCCGGTCATGTTGGTAAATCCTGAGCACCACATAGAATTCTGGAACGCGATGGCATTGCGGCTTTTTGGATTCAAGAGCCGGCCGCCGGTGGACCTCACGCTGCACCAACTTCCGGTTTCCGAAGACCTGCGGAACCTGATGGTCCGCAGAGTCCGCAGCGTGTTGGCAAAACAACAACCGCTCGTTGCACGCCAGCAGTTCCTCGGCGGAAAGCTGGGCTTGACTGCTGACATTCATTTCAGCTTGATTCCCAAGGAAGACGATACCAGGAATGTGCTGATAATGTTTGAGCCATCGCCGAACAAGAAAGCAGAGAAAAGGAAACCTGCACGAAAAGGTGGAAAGCGCAGATGACGTTTCACGATTCCAACTACCCCGGCGTGTGATCTCTTGCGGACCCTATGATCTTGAGTGGCTGGAAGGAAATCGCGAGATATCTAGGTTGCTCAATTCGCACAGCCCAACGCTGGGAGCGTGACGCCCTGCCCGTGCGGCGCCCGATTGCAGGAGCGCGCAGTCACGTGGTCACCGATTCCGAAGATATCGCCCTGTGGCTTGCTGATTCCACAGTGAGGCGAGCATCTCCCGACGTTCTGGCGACAGTCCGCCGAGCTCGCGACCTGTGCGCGGAAGCAGAACGTGTACAAAGACAATTGCAGGGCACAATGCTTTTGCTCAAGAAAAAATTAACGGTTCTTCGCAAGCGCACGCGGCCCCGGTAAACCAGCTGCACTAACCACGATGTCATCCCGAACTCGCCCGCTCAGGGCGAGAGAGGGACCTTACGTGGTTGTGTATCGCGTGTGAAGTATTCAGGACGAAAACTGAAAAGTGCACGCAGATGCGATTGTCCCATCCACCCGGTTCGAACCGCTTCGGGTAATGCTCGGCAAGGCGAAGGAATTGAAAAGTACTGGGTCAGGGCGAATCAGGATGCCTGTCGAAGGTCTGTGTTTCGAATCAGGAGAAGATAGCGTTGCGCGGCTTCCATCGCCTCGCGTTCTTCATCACTTAGACCGGGAGCAGCCAAGCGTGCGTTAATACTTTGGAGGGCGTCTGTTATATAGCCGCGCGTAGTCTCCGGCTCATCATCGAGCACTGCCCTGCAATACGACTTAAACCAAACGGACTCAAAATCAATAAGCACAGCGTTAGCCCCGAAATATGCGCGCCGTCCAGCCGGGACGGGGTAAAAGGGTGAGTCTCCAGAGAGACGGCGCGCGGTGTACGTGGTAATAAAATGATTATTGCTGGCGAGCTGCGAATAAAAGCGTCAACAAGCGACATGAGAGCTTTGGGGAGGCCTGCGCAGCCAGTTGATTGCTGGCTAGTCGAATCTCACGCCTAAGTAAAAAAGGCGGCATTTAAGCCGCCTTTAGAATCCTTCGCAGACAAAAAGAGCTTCACAACATCTTGACGCTATCGACGTGGATGGATTCGCCGCTGACTTCGCCGGTCACTGCCACATGATGTCCCTCATGCCCTGTGAGTGAGTCTGGATTGTCCACTGTCAGGACCTTCTGGTCGCCATCAGTGACGACAACCATCTTGGCCCCGGCCTTAAGGCATTTTTTGGTGCATTCAGCGGCTTTGGCGTTGGCGCCCTTCGCGCCGCATTTCGAGTCAGAGACGTAGCCCTTCACCGTAGTCGCGTCGCTTGAAAACGACACGCCGGTGTACATGAACATGATTGAGAGTGCACAACAAGCAAGCAACAGCTTCCTCATGGAGTTTCTCCTCGACTGAGCGGCTAGGCCGCGATTCACAACCTGCGGGCAAATGATTACCCGACGAACATGGCTGAAACTGAGACCCGCAATGTGGCGAACTATATCACAACCCGAGACGCCAGTTGTAAGCAGGCTATCTCGTACTTCTATTTGTGGGCCGAATGGGTCGTGGGCTGCGCCGGGGCAGGCGGATCAGGAGCAACATAGATGATCTCTCCGGGACGCGCATAGTGGAATTCCTCGCGGGCCTCTTTCTCGATGCGCTTGGGATCGTTCTTCAATTCGCCGATTTGTGCCGAGTATTTATCGTTCTCCTTCCGCAGATTGCTGATTTGCTTCTGCAGATTTTGATACTCCGCGCGTTTCGAGCGGTATACCGCCATCCCGTTTGCGCCAAACATAACGTGAAGAAACAACCAAACCGCGATCACCGCAACAGCTCCGGTCGCAACCCGTCTTCGTATCGCATAGAGCTGTTCAAATGTCGGTTCGATTCGTGCGCGCAGCCTTTGCATCCACAGTTCGGCGTGGTCCGCGCCCTGCGTCAGAGTTCGGAGCCGAGCTTCAGGCGTCGGCAGGATACGAATTTTCGGCAAACCTACTCGAATATCCATTGTTTGGCTGCGCCGCTTACCTTCTGCAACTGCGGCTCGCTCGATGCTTCGGAATACACTCTGACCACGGGCTCGGTTCCCGAAAGCCGGTAACAGACCCAGGACCCGTCCGCAAGCACCAGCTTTAACCCATCCTTGCGCACAACTTCACTAACGCGCTGACCGTTAAAGTTTTGTGGATCAACACGTAACTTTTCAGTAAACTTCTCCTTCACCTCCGGGGTCAAGCGGAAGTTCTCGCGCAGGGGATAAAAGGAACCAACTTTGGCAAACAGATCCTGCAATTGCTGCCCTAGTGATTTTCCGCGCCGCGCGACCATCTCACAACAGAGCAGCCCGGCGAGAATGCCGTCCTTTTCAGGGACATGATGGCGGATGGAAAGCCCGGCGCTTTCTTCTCCGCCGATCGCGATTTTGTCCTGCTTGATCAACTCGCCGATGTATTTGAATCCGACCGGCGTTTCGTGCAGCTCAATCTTGTGGTACTTCGCAAGCGCGTTCACAAGATTCGTGGTCGCTACCGACTTGCCGACGCCATTTTTCCAGCCCCGGCTCTCAACCAGATAATGGAAAAGAAGTGCGATGACGTAGTTTGGCTGAAGGAATGTTCCGTCCTCGTCAACGATGCCGAAGCGATCGGCATCGCCATCGGTCGCGATTCCAATGTTGGCATTCATGCTGCGCATCTTCTCGCGTAAGGGTTCGAGGAGATGATCGTCTGGTTCGGGCGCATGGTTTCCAAATAGAACGTCCCGAAAATCGTGGACTGTGGCGACATTCACACCTGCATCACGCAACACAGAATCAGAGTAGCCGCGCGCTGCCCCCCAAAGCGGATCGAACACCACCCGCAACCCGGACTTCTGGATAATTTTCAGATCAATGATTTCGCGCAGACGCGCCAAATACATCGGCTTGGGATCGAGCGTCTGAGTCGAAGCTTTGCCGCTTGAAGGCTGGGTGGACTGATCGCCGGCGAGAATCTCCTTTTCGATCTGTTGCGTGACTTCAGGCAGCGCAGGCGCGCCGTCGGGGGTGGAAAATTTGATTCCGTTGTATTCAGGTGGATTATGGGATGCGGTGAAGTTGATGGCGCCATCGGCTTTTTCGTGAATCACGGCGTAAGAAATCGCCGGTGTCGGCGCAGCCTCGGAGATCACCAGCGGTGTAATGCCGTAGCTCGCCAGGATCTCTCCTGCCATGGAGCAAAACGTCTCGCCCAGGAAGCGCGGATCGCGACCCACAATAATTCGTGCGCCGTCGGCCCGCTGTGACTTCACGTATCGCGCGATTCCCTGCACTGCACGACGCACGTTGGCGAAGGTAAACTCCTCGGCCATGACAGCGCGCCATCCTGATGTGCCAAACTTGATTTGAGTAGCCATGTCTTGTGCTCGAACTACGATGCTGGTCTTCGACCTTTCGCTTTCAGAATGAAACCAAGAGGGTGATTTTATATGACTGAAAACGTGCTCGTCCTGACGACAGCCGGCGATGAAAAAGAGGCGCGGAGGATTGCTCAGGAACTTGTCGAGCGCTGCCTCGCGGCATGTGTCAATATCGTCCCGCGCATTCACTCCGTGTACCGGTGGAAGGACAAGGTCGAGTCGGGGGAGGAGCATTTGCTGATCATTAAATCCACCCGCGCGTGCATCACTAGGCTGCAGGCCGCGATTCGCGAGCTACACTCCTACGAGTTGCCGGAGTGCATTGTGGTTTCAATTGAAGGTGGAAGTCCCGAGTACCTGAATTGGATCCAGGGAGCGGTCCGTTCTGCCTGAAAAAGTCCGGCTGTTGGCGAAAAAGGGTGGCTGAAGAGCCACCCTTTCTATCTTCATTTGCGCGGTTAGTGCTGCGGAGGCTGCGAGCTGGCTGGCGGCGCAGCCTGGTTCTGTTGCGGCTGTTGTTGCTGTTGCTGATGCGCGCGCTCCTGCTGTAATTGGGCCAATTTCTGCAATTGCTCAGGTGTGAGAATCGCCTTGATCTTCGGCGAAGCTTCGGCGCGGATCTGGTTTGCCTTGGCGATTTTTTGGTCCTGCGTCATGGATGTATCGTTGCGCAGCGCTTCCATTTGCTGGTTTTCGTCCATGATGATGGGCCGCAGTTTGGTTTTTTGGTCCTCGGTCAAATTCAGCGGGTTGTCTTCATTGGCCTGCGACGGGGCGCTGTTCTGGTTCGCGCTCGGTGCGCTTGGTTGCGCCGCGGGCGGAGGCGCGGGAGTAGTCTGTGCCGGCGCCGACTGCGAAGGCTGCTGGGTCGGCGAACTCGATTGCGCCCAGCCCACCAGACTGAACGCCAGCAGAACCGACAAGATTGTTGGTGAAATAAGTGAAATTCGCATTGGGCTCCTTTGTGGACGAGTGGACGAGAACTCAACGTTCAGCGGGACAGGCCCGCGACACGAGTCCCGTCAGATGGTTGGTATCGTTCTGAGGTTGCCGAGTCGCGCAACCTGTGATCGTGAATTAACAGATAACCAGAGAAGGTTGTGAGTACCTGCCGCTTGATCTTCAATAACCGAAATCTGCTGGTGCGGCGAAGGCATGTTGCTTTACACCGAGTGACGCGACGCGATTTGTCCCGAGTTGCTGCAGGTACTTCTCTCGATCGGCAACTTCATATACCCAACGATCCAGCCATTTATCGCTCTCAGATTTACTCTTAGTTTGTTCGTGATATTCCCGGAAAAATTGATTGTCACGACTGTAGTAGCCCTGCACGGGAGAGGGATGCGCTCCGAACGCGCACTCAACAACCGCGCTCACCAGGAACCCTGGAATCACAGTGCGGTTTGGATCGCTGGCAATCACCTCGGGTGCGACAATTTCCTCGGCCACCACGATCACACGCTTGGCCGCGCGCACACCTTCGATCATCACGCCGAAATTTCCCCAGCAGTGCGCGTTGCCTTCTGAGTCGGCGCGCTGGGCATGAACAATCGTGACATCGGGGTTCAGCGCGCGTACGGCCCACAGAGTTTCCTTTGGCGTGAAAGGTGAAAATATCTGGTAGAAGAAATGGTTGCCTTTCGGTGTATCGCTCCCCAGTGCAGTTCTAGTAGGTAGGAATGGCACGCCCATCGCGCCGGCCTGCAAGGCGAGCGCGATAGTGAAGTTCGTCATGTTGAAAACCTTCATTCCGTCCTGCTCGACGGCGCGACGGAAGTTGTAAGCCGAACCCATCATCACGTTTCCTACCCACGCGGCGATAACTTTTTCCACGCAGCCTGCCCCGATGAGCTGGTCGAACAGAATGTCGGAGATCGGACCGATTAGCGTGAGGTTGCGCTTTCTTTGTCGAATAATTTCGTGAGCGGCGGCGAACGGGACCATCTGTTCTAGTTGCAGGCCCATAGCCACAGAGGCGCCGTCGTCGATCGATTCCGCAATTGCATCGCGCAGGGAGCGGAGCTTAGTTGTCATGGGAGTGCGCGGCCCTTGATGACGCTATCGGCCCTTCCAATTCGCCTCGCGTTTTTCCATGAATGCTTGAATTCCTTCCTGAGCATCTTCGGTCTTCATCAATTCCTCGAGGTAAATCTTTTCGGAGCGAATCAGGCCCTTGTCGAAATGCATGGAATCCCACGCGTAGTTTGCTTTTTTTGCAAGGGACAAGGCCGCCGGGCTTAAAGCTGACAAGCTCTTCACTACTTGCCCTACGGCAGAGTCGAGTTTATTGCCGGGAACCGCTTCATTGGCCAATCCCATGGCAGCCGCTTCCGAACCGCTGGTGGTGCGACCAGTAAGGATCAGCTCTGAAGCACGCTTCTGTCCTACCAAGGCAGAAAGTGCCGTAGCTGCGACCGGCGGAAAGCAGCCAAGCTGGATTTCGGGGAATCCCCAACGTGCATCGTCGCTGGTGTAGACGAGATCGCAAACCATTGCGAGTTCCGCGCCTCCGCCCAGGCAATTCCCGTGAACAGCCGCGATTGTAATTTTTGGAGTTGCGATCAGCCTCCGGATAATCGCATGAAACTTCTCCAGCATGGATTGCACCTTATCGGGCGTATGAGCGGCGACATCGACCCCGGCGGAGAAAGAGCTTCCAGCTCCGCTCAATACCAGGATCGAGATATCGGATCGGGAATCCAGTTCGTCGAACGCCGCCGCGAGTTCATCCATCATCGGAATGTCAATCACATTCAGCGGGGGACTGCAAAGGACAATACGCGCGAGTGGCGCTTGAAGATTCACTAAAAGTCGTTCGCGATTGAAGAATGTCTTAGCTTCCATAGCTCGTTATCGGGTAAGTGCCGCTGATCGTCACATTCAGCTCGTCCAGAACCCCTCTTTGTCATATTCGCGGATGACATGCAATTCGTCGGTCGACGGCGCTGGAGTTTGCCGGACACGAGTGGAGTGAAGCAGCTTCCAACCGGTATTGGCCCGCAAACTTTCCAGCTCAACGCCCGGGTGAATCGAATCCAGAAATGCTTCGCCGTCCTCACCAAAACGAAAAACTCCTTTCGTGGTGATGACGGCCGAAGGCCCTCCACGTGGCAGCCCCACTCGCTTACGCCAACCTGGACCATCGCCATTGCCGGGGCTAGTCATGAAGGATACGCGCTCAGGGAGGCGCTCTCTCGTGTGTTCAAGCAGCACGACAAAACGATGAGCGAGCGACGCTATATCGCAAGCTCCGCCAGAACCGGGTAATCGGACAACTCCGCTCGCTGCCTCCACCTGAGTGGAATTCAGATTCCCGAATCGATCGACCTCAGCTGCTCCGAGAAATCCAAGATCAACACGTCCCGATTGCAACAGGCTCATCACACCGAGCATGTCAAGGCACTGTGTGGCACCGAGAAGATTAGGCGGGTCGGCCATCGTGTAAATCAATTCGGGAGCAGGGGTAGAACGGATCACACCATTTTCGAACAAACCAATGGCGTTCGGCGCGTGGGTTTTCTTAGCAACGACAAAAGCAATCAACGGCAGGCGCATGCCGACGAAAACCAGTTCACCGTCGCGAATTTCGCGAGCAGCGGCGCAGACCATCAGTTCGGAAAGAGTGCAGGCGGCGGAGTGCTGCGCAGTACGGGCAAGGACGCCCGTGCCCCCATGGTCAGTACTGCTCACAGGTTAATCGCCGATTTCCTCGGCTCAGCGATGGTCTCGAATGGATCTCGCGCGCCCTCTTTGGGCACGATCCACTTCTTCTCGTTGGCGATGATTTCAAGCAGCAGCTTCCGGTCTTCGACCGTCGGCAGAAATTCCGTCAGGCGCTGCTCGTATTCCTTGTCTTCCAGCGGACGGCCATCCTGCGGATGAAACTTCTGGTTCGCCCAGCGGCCGATCATACGATTGAACCTGATATCAGGCGCGTAAAGCTTCGGTTCACCGGGCTTGAGAACGCCGTTGAATCGTGCGATTAATCCTGCAACTTCGTCATGATAAAGATGACGATTGTAATCATTGAGATCGTCGAGCTTCGCCTCTTTGTCGTTCTTCGGTTCGTCATACCGGCCCTTGATTCCCCAAACGTAGGCCCAATGCGCAGACGATGAATGGTCAGTACCGAAGAGATCATAGGAACTTGAAATCCACTTATTGAGATATTTCTGAATGAGCCACGCGGGAACGAGTCCCGCCTGCACAATGCGACGGATACCGTCATTGCCAGTGCCCATGTGAAACGCTTCTTCGCGCAACATGTAGGACATGGAGCGTCCGAGCGGGGCGAAGGCTGAGTACTTCAACATTTGAAGCTGGAATTTGCCGTCACGATCAACAAAATCCGTGTAGGTGAAGAAGTCCATCCAATTGTCGACGTCAACATTGAACGCGCCGAGCAGTCGCTTGTTCTCAAATGCGCGACGCTCAAGCATTTTCTGCGCTTCCACTTTGCCGGAGTAGCCGAAGTGCTCGATCAAGAGCGCGCACATTTGCCAGCCATGGCGCATTTCTTCGATCATCACGCGGGTAATGGCGCGTCGGTCCCAATCGGTGGGAGCGGTCTCAAAAAGTTGACGCTGTTGCTCGACGCTGGCAAATTCCGTGTCGCCCTGGTAGACGATCATGTTCATCAGGGCGTCGCGCATCTGCTGCGTAGGAATCTGGCGCAGATTTTCCCACTTGCGGCGGCCCTTGTAATGGCCGAACTGGATTTCTTCGGTTTCGATTGCCCCAAATAGCGTGTCGAACTTGAACTGCTCAATTTCGTCCCGATTGACGCCGATCTCCTTGCGCCATTCGTCAAACAGTCCAACCCAGTCGCTGAATGTCCCGATTTTTGCTACTTTGCCAGGCATAAATCAGAATCCTTAACCACGAAGGACACGAAGTATCACGAAGGGAACCTTCGTGTACCTTGCGCCCTTTCTGGTTCAGTGTTTGTCACCTCGCCTTAAATTCTGCCGGCCGCTTCTCCACGTACGCGGCCAGACCTTCTTTCGCGTCTTCGCTTTGGAAGAGCAACTGCTGGTTTTCACGCTCAACCGCCAATGCCGATTCGAGCGGAATCTCCCATCCAGTCTGCACGGCGCGCTTGATCCTTCCAACGGCTTTCGCCGCCTTGTTCGGCGGACAAAACTGGCGCGCATACTCCATAACGTTTTCCATGAAACCATCGCGCTCGTAGATGTCGTTGATAATCCCAAGTTCCAGCGCTTCTTCGAACGAGTACGTATTGCCGGTCACCATCAACTCGATAGCCTTGCTCTTCCCGACTAATCGGGACAGCCGCTGCGTCCCCCCTGTTCCCGGCAGCACTCCAAGATTTACTTCCGGCAAACCGATTTTGCCGGCATCTTTGCGTGCAATTCGAATGTCTGCCGCCATCGCTATTTCCAGTCCACCACCAACCGTATGCCCGTTCAACGCTGCTATCACCAACTTAGGTGTTTGCTCCAACCGGAGTAGCGTCTCATTCGCGTGTAAGCAAAAGTAATATTTGAATGTAGGATCGACACTGGCGAGCATTTTTATATTCGCGCCTGCGGAAAAAAACTTGTCACCAGCGCCGGTAAGCAGCAGAACGTACACGTCGTTGTCCATGCGCGCTTTCAGGATTGCATCGTCCAGCTGCCGGTTCATCTGATAGGTATAGGTGTTCGCAGGCGGATCGTTCATCTCAATGACGGCCACACCATCTTCCAAGCGATAGTTGATGAGCTGCTTTGTCTCCTGTCCAGTCGCCGATTGCAAGGTCGTCGCCATGAATATTGCTCCTATACGCCCTCTCAAATTGTAGGCCTAGTTCCGAACGTCTGCCATTAGTCGTTCAACTTCCGCCTTCGCCTCCGCAGTAAGTGGCAGGAATGGCAAACGCGCCGGGCCTCCGTAGTAGCCGTTCAGATCCAACGCGTACTTAAGACCAGGAATGCCGAGCTGGCTTCCTACCCGCGTCGACGCGCCGGTGATGCGCTCCTGTTTGATGCGCGCGAGTTCCTGATCACCTTCCTTCCACGCCGTATAAATCTCGTAACACGCGGTCGGGGCAGGAACGGCAAATGCCAGCACTCCACCGACAGCGCCGGCTTCCAATGAAGGAAGAAATTTGTGCGCGGTCCCGGCAAGGACCTGGAAACCAACTTCTTTGTTCCGGGTCTTTAGATTGCCCGTCTTTGTTATCGAGGATGATGACGAACCAGCGGCCCTTCTTCCCATCTCCGGTTGTTGATCGGCTGCTTCTTTGTCACTGGTGAGCACGCCTACAGGTACGAGTTCCCCGCCGTTTCCATTGTTGGAGCGTGATTCTGCCGCTTTCAACATGCGCGGGGTGGCTGCGGCAAAAGTCTCGGTTACTGTCGCTGTACGTTTTATGTGGCGTGTGCCCTCGACCATACGGCGAATCTTCTCCGCGTCGCCACCCGATTCCTTGATCCCAATAATGTTCGCGTGCTCGGCAAGTTCAATCACCAACTCTGGAGGCATATCGTATTTCGTGAACACAGGCACGCTGTAAATCATGATTGGTATTGGCGACCGGTCGGCAACTGTCCGATAGAACGCCAGGAGATTTGCCGGCTCCATTTGTGGACGATAAAAATGTGGTGTGCGAACCAGAGCTACGTCATAGCCCAATTGTGCGGCGTATTCGGTCAGCCGCAAGGTCTCTAATGCCGATTCTGCTCCGGTTCCTGCGATAAGGACTTTCTGTGGCGCGCAGGCTTCGCGGGCAGTTTTCAGTACTTCCCTGCGCTCCTCATCGGAGAGCATGATCGCCTCGCCGGTTGATCCCAAAAGGACCAGCCCAGAAATCGGGGTCTTCGAATAATGGTCAACGTTGTGTTCGAGTTTTTTCAGATACAGGCGGCCGTCAGGATAAAAAGGCGTGGTGAGCGGTGGGAAAATTCCATGGAGGAGCATGGGGTCCTCTTTGTTCTCGTCTTACTTAGCTTATCAGCGCGGAGGGCAAATCAGCGGGATCACGTCGCGCTTGTTCCGCCGATAGATCCGGAAATCGGCTTCATCTACCGTGATGACCGAATGCCGCGGATGAAGCTCGCTCATGCGGATCAGGCAAAGATCAGCAAGATCCGGATGACGATCAGCATAGCGATTAGCAAGCTCCAGCAGTTCAATCACATTTCTTGAACAGTCAAATGCAACCTGGACGACTCCACTGCGAACCATTTGCAACAAGTACACACTCGATTGCAGATGGAACGCCGCTTCCGCCAGCACAGCCTCACATGTAAGGAGCGGCAACTCAAGGTTTGAGGCAAGTCCCGCTGCCCAGGCATGGTGCTCATCGCGTTCTCTCAAAAGGGCAACCAGATAGCCAGTATCCACTATTACTTGCATTTAATCGCGCGAGAACCCTCTGCGGGATGACAGATTTCGTGGGCCGCCCTTAATAACACCCGCAAACTTGAGCAACGGATTGTTCTCGTTTTTCGGGAGTGTCGCCTGAAGTGATTCCCGAATAAGACGTCCTACAGGTAGTCCCGATTTCTCGGAAATGTGGCGAAGCCGCTCCAAAAGCTCCTTTGGCAGCCGTATGGTAAGCGTGTTACTCATATGGCATAAGTGTAACACACCGGCTCCAGGCTATTCGCCAGAATCAAGGCACGGTATATAGATTCGCTCACCCGGGTCGATCTGGTGGCGATATTTGGCTTGCGATCCGACGAAGAACCACTCCGTGTCAGCGTGATCGGAGATAGGATCGCTTCCTGTCGAGACGCCCCAAATATTGCCGCCCTGGCACGATTCCGTTCTGCGCAGCTGGGCGCGGCGGCCGTCTGAGATGTAGAAGTATTCGTCTTTCGCGATTCCGCCCTGAAACATAGTCGACGTCTGAAGATGACCATTGGCATCGAGCCGGATCAGCCAATGGCCGTTCTCAACCGGAAGCGGCGGCGCATTTGGAACTTCGAACTTGATCTTCGCCCACCCTTCAAAACCAGCGGGAATAAGGATCCGATCCGGGCGGCGAGTATTACACGAGGTCAATATCAATAGGCCAGCCGCGACGACCGGAGCCAAGCGCAGAAAAATCACGCGAATAGCTTATCAGCCGCGCACAACAATCAGAGATTTCTAGAGCTTGACAGCGATTGCGACTCCGTCACGAATAGGAAGAATTGTAGGGAAAAGATCGCGAGACTCGTAGAGCAGACGGTTGAACTCCTGAATCGCTTTCGTTGATGCTTCTGCCGGATTCTTTTCGGCTACCCTCCCGCTCCAAAGGACGTTGTCGGCGACGAACAATCCGCCTTGACGGAGGCGAGGTACGGCCATGCGGAAGGCGCGTGGATAGTCTTCTTTGTCGATGTCACAAAATACAATGTCGAATTGTTGAGTTTGTTCCGAGAGAAGCTCCAGGGCATCGCCGACTTTGACGGTGATCCGATTGGCTACTCCGGCGCGTTCGAAATAGCGGCGCGCTTCGTCAGAGTTTTTTCGATCGCCATCCGTGTAGATCACGCGTCCTCCGTCTCCCACTGCACGCGCCCACCAGATTGTGGAATATCCAATTGCCGACCCCATCTCAAAAATGTTTTTTGCGCCAGAGGTCAATGCGAGTTGGTATAGGACGCGAGCGACGGCGGGGCCAATGATGGGGATGTTTCGTTTCGCGGCCTCATCCTCCATTTCTGCTAACACTTCATCGCGCGGAGGAAGCAGGTTGTACAAGTAATCTTCAACCGGCCCGGTGGTGATTCCGTGCATACGCCAACGCGGCTTATCGTTATCAGGCATGTAAGTTGTTCGATGATTCGAATTCCGCGACCGACTTACGAAATTGTCTCTCCCGGCTTCATTTCTACAATTTGAGTGCCCCGCGCCAGTTTGCTTAATTCACCCGGCCTGCCCGTTAGCACAGGAAAAGTCGCGAAGTGCATGGGAATAACGGTGTTCGGCTTCAGCAGATTGCACGCGTAGGCCGCCTCTCGCGGGCTCATCGTGTAATGATCACCGATAGGAAGAAGCGCGATATCCGGCGCATAAAGGTCCCGAATGATTGCCATGTCACCGAAAACGTTCGTGTCGCCGGCGTGATAAATCTTGATGCCGTTATCGAATTCGATCACGTAGCCGCAAGCTTCGCCACCGTACACGAGTTGGTCGCCGTCCTGAATGCCGCAGGAGTGGTCGGCGTGCACCATCGTGACTTTGATATCTTCCACCTGCTGCGTGCCGCCTTTGTTCATCTCAGCCAGATTCTTTACACCTTTTTTGCCCAGCCAGCCGCACAATTCAGGAATACCGACGACCTTCGGATTATGTTTCTTGGCAATCTCGACTGCATCGCCAATATGATCGCCATGCCCATGAGTCACGAGCATGATATCGACCGCTTTCACCTCTTTTACGTTCGCCGGACAGGCCGGGTTTCCCATTACCCAGGGATCAACGATTATCGTTTTTCCCTTCGGTGTTTGAATGCGAAAGGTTGCGTGCCCCAGCCATGTCAGTTTGATCCCGTTCAGTTTCATGCGCTCTCTCGCTTAGGAATATGAACTCAACATTCTAGACACCCTCAATCCTCGAGTTCAATGCAGCTGCTTCAACGATCAACAACGGCACAATAAGGGCGATCAGACAAGAGCGTAAGATGTGCTCCATGACTGAGCTCAGAGTCCTGCTTTCGCGAGAACAAATCGCAAAGCGAGTAGCGGAAATGGCAGAGCAGATCACGAGCGACTCGAATGGCGAGCCGGTGATCTTCGTCGGTGTTTTGAAAGGCGCGGCGATTTTTCTGAGCGATTTGGTCCGACAAGTCAGGGTCGATGCCACATTTGAGTTCATTGGCGTTTGCAGTTATGGCGACCGGCCCAGTCCCACTCAGGAATTGCGAAGAGCGTGGGATTCCACGGGGGAAGTACGACTGACCAAGGACGTCGATCAATCCCTTCGCGGGAAGAACGTAATTCTGGTCGAAGACATTCTCGACACCGGCCTGACGCTCACTTTTCTTAAGCGGCAACTGCTCGGACACCAGCCGAAGAGCCTTCGCATAGCCGTCCTGCTGGACAAGCCCTCGCGGCGACTCACTCCCGTCGAAGTTGACTACACAGGATTCGAGATTCCGGATGAATTCGTCGTGGGATACGGTCTCGACTTTGCCGAGCGCTATCGCAATCTGCCTGACATCTGCGTCCTTCCCAATTCAACTTCGTAAATACCAAGCCAGCCACGGATCAACACCAATTTTCACGGATTTCAATCCCAACGAACCAAATCCGTGTTCATCCGCGAAAATCCGTGGCCACTGTTTAAATTCAGCACTGTCATGGAGCCAATCCGTGCCCAGGAATGCGGCTGCTATCATTAAGAGAGTGGAAATGGCCGCAGTTCAAACAGAAGCCCAGTTGCGCATTGAGCCCCTGCTGTTGGAGGTGGCTGATGTCGTCAACACCACGCTCGACCTCGACACGACGTTGAAGCGAGTGGCGGAGCTCGTCCGCAAGGTCATCGACTACGAAATTTTCGGCATTCTCCTGCTAAATGAAAGAACACAGGAGCTTTATTTTCGCTTCAGTGTCGGATACATACGAGATGTTGCGGAGAGGACCCGTGTCAAAGTGGGCGAAGGCGTGACTGGAATTGCGGCACAGCGTGCCGAGGCAGTCCTCGTAGACGATGTGGCCAACGATCCCCGCTACATTGCGGCCGTTCCCAACGTCCGGTCTGAGCTGGCGGTACCCCTCATCATCAAGAACCGGCTCATTGGCGTGATCGATATAGAGTCGGTGCAACCGAACTACTTTACTGAGGAACACAAGCGGCTGCTGATGCTGATCGCCTCTCGCATGGCGATTGGGATTGAAAATGCGCGGCTGTATACGCGCATGAGCCGGCAGACCAAGACTCTGCTTCTGCTGAATGAAATCGCACGCGAATTGACATCAATTTTAAATTTAGATGAGCTCCTCAAGCGCGTTGGTGAGTTGCTCAGTCGGCTGATCGACTTCCAGATGTTCAGCATTCTTCTGCTCGATGCGGCGGGAGAGACTCTACAGCACCGGTTTTCCTTGCGTTTCCAGGAAAATATTCACCTAAAACATGACATTCCCGTCGGTAAGGGCGTTGTCGGCGCTGCGGTTGAGCAAAGGCAGGCAGTTCTTGTCGGGGATGTAAAGAAAGATCCGCGTTACATCGAGACGAATCCAGAAACTCGCTCTGAATTGGCGGTGCCGCTGATTTACAAAGACAAAGTGATCGGTGTGCTGGATCTTGAGCACACAAAGCGAAATTTCTTCACGGAAGACCATCAGCGCACGATAGCAACTCTGGCAGCGCAGATCGCCATCGCCATCGAAAATGCGCGGCTGTACGAACAAATCGCACGGCAAGAGAACCGGCTGGACCGCGACTTGACGATGGCGCGTGAGCTACAGGTCCGATTGTTACCGCAGTCGCGTCCCACGCTCGCGAATCTGGAAATCGCGGCCAAATTTACTCCCGCTCGGACGATCGGGGGCGATCTTTATGATTTTTTGACCTATTCGCAGTCGCGGCTTGGGCTGGTTGTCGGCGATGTCAGCGGAAAAGGCGCCCCCGCCGCGATTTACGCCGCGCTTGTGAACGGAATCCTTCGCTCGCACGCCGCCATGGAGCCCACGCCAGCAGAAATGCTTGCGGCGGTAAATTACTCGCTCGCCGAGCGCCGCATCGATGGCCAATTCGTTTCGCTAATCTATTGTGTCTGGGACGACCGGAGCCGGAGCTTACAGGTCGCTAACTCTGGACTTCCCCGACCGGTTTATTGCCGTAAAGGGAAAATTCAGTCTATCGAAGCCACGGGGCTCCCGCTCGGGCTATTTGAAGACGCCGAATACGACGAGTTTGCATTCCAGGCTGAGCCCGACGATGTTTTCGTCTTCTTCAGTGACGGAATTCTGGACGCAACCAATCGGGCGGGAGAGCTCTTCGGACGTACCCGGGTTGAGAAGATTATCTCCGAGTGTTCCAGCCAATCCGCGGAATCCATGGTTAAGTCCATTTTCAGAGCCGCGGCGGAACATGCTGCAGGGGTTGCAACCTTCGATGATCAGACAGTAGTCGCAATCAAGGTGAAAGGGAGTGCGCCGGCGAACGCGTGAAGCACAACTCTGAACGTCCTCCAGGCTTTGTCTATCGCCGTGCCAAATCGCAAGCTCACCTCCTAAATTGCGAGCAAGTTCCTCTGCCGAAACTAGCTAACCAGTTTGGAACTCCGCTCTACGTTTATTCCGCAAATACGATTCGGGAACGCGTAAGGGCGTTCGATGCTGCATTTCGAGGCATTCCGCACGGCATTTGTTATTCGGTAAAGGCAAATTCCAATCTCAGTATTCTGCGTCTGCTTGAAAAACTGGGCTGCGGATTCGATGTCGTATCAGGCGGCGAACTGGCACGGGTTTTGCGAGTCAGCCGTCAGGCGGCAAACAAAGTTGTCTTTTCGGGGGTTGGAAAAACTGCGGAAGAGATCACCGCGGCGATCAAGGCTGGCATTCTTCTGTTCAACATCGAGAGCGCTTCTGAACTGGAGGCCATCACATCATGCGCCACGAAGTTGAATCGTATCGCACCGGTTGCGTTCCGAGTGAATCCGGACGTCCCCGCGGACACGCATCCGTATATTTCGACCGGATTGCAAAAGCATAAATTCGGAGTGCCTATCAGCGAGGCTCGGGATTTGTATGCAAAGGCCGCCAGATCGGCATTCGTGCGCGTTTCCGGCGCTAGCGTCCACATCGGATCGCAGATTACCGACTTCGCACCATTTGCAGCGGCGATGGAACGAGTGGCGAATTTGGTGAACCAACTTCGCGCCGACGGACACAAAATTGAGTACGTTGACGCTGGCGGCGGACTCGGCATCAGCTATAACGAAATGCAGGATTTTGATTCCGCAGTCTCGGCATACGCGAATGCCGTGACAACTCCTTTGCGCGAGCTCAAGGTTAAAGTCTTACTTGAACCGGGACGCTCGATTGTTGGCCCAGCCGGTGTGCTGCTAACCCGAGTGTTGTATCGCAAGCGGAATGGCGACAAACAATTTGTCGTGGTAGATGCGGCGATGAATGACCTGATTCGCCCGTCGCTCTACCAGGCGGAACACCGGATTGTTCCCGTGGAGGACAGTACCGCAACAGTAGAGACCGTTGATGTAGTCGGTCCAATCTGCGAATCCGGCGACTTCTTCGCCCGCGATCGCGCGCTTCCATCTGTCCAGGAAGGAGATCTGGTCGCCATTTTGGATACCGGGGCATACGGTATGGCGCTGGCGTCGAATTACAACACACGCCCACGCCCGGCGGAGGTCCTGGTAAATGGCAAATCTGCCAAACTCATTCGGCGGCGAGAGACCGTAAATGACTTGCTGCGAAACGAATGATCATCCGCGTACGCGGGATGGGCGAACCTAACGCTGGCCCCACTTCAGCTTGTTACTGAGCACTTCAAAGAATGTTCCCTTCGTGTGCAGCAGCTTTACATGGAACTCGGATTTTCGGCAGTGAATGCAATCGCCATCAAACACCGGCATTCCTGCCTGACCGTCGATACTGAGGTAGGCGTCTTCGTCACCGGTCTTCACTACGATCTCAATTTCTGATGTGTCGCGCACAACCAGCGGTCGATGCGTTAAGGAATGGGCCGAGACAGGGGTGATTACGAAGCTTTGTACGTCGGGCATAAGGATCGGTCCCCCCGCAGCAAGGGAGTATGCGGTTGAGCCGGTCGGGCTGGAAACGATCAAGCTGTCGGCCTGGTATCGCGAGACGAAGATCTTATCGATGTAAACATCGCAGTGATTCAGGCGCGCAATGGTTCCCTTCCCGACGACGACATCATTGAGCGCTTCATAGGTCGAAATTACTGATTCGCCGCGATTCACTTCGCAGTGGACCATCGAGCGCAGGTCAATTCCACACGAGCCTTTGTCGATGGTTTCGAGCGTGGGATAGAGTTCATCAAGCGGCACTTCGGTGAGAAACCCCAGCGCGCCCAGATTCACGCCAACCACAGGAATGCCGGCCCGTGCGACGGCCCGCGCTGCCGAAAGAAGCGTACCGTCGCCACCCAGCACGATGACGAAATCAAGCTTTCGCGTGGCCATCTCCGGACGCGCTACTGCTTCTGCGCCGGGCAAATGCGGCAAGGTTTCGGGATCGACAATATAGCTGTATCCATGCTCGCGTAGCCAACGGGTGAGGCCGGGAACGATTTGCGCGACTTCCGGCTTATTCGGTTTAGAAACGATCCCAACTGCTTTCTCGCCTGGCGCCCGTGTTTGTGGCATGTGAAAGGGAATTGTACAGAAATGCGATAAATGACACGAAGCCGACCAGAACTCAGAATCGCGCGTAGAGCAGAAACTCGCGGTTGCCTTCCGCTCCCAGTATTGGCGAGTCAATCACGTCAATGAGCTTGGGCTGCAAAGCTGCTACGGCCTCCCTGACCTTTGCCACCGCCTGTTGTTGCGCATCAGCATCGCGAACGATCCCACCTTTGCCCACGTGCTCGCGTCCAACTTCAAACTGCGGTTTCAAAAGAACGACGAGTTCCCGGCCAGCACGCGCGTTCGTCTCTTCAGGGAATGCCGCCGAGACCACAGGCGCGATGACCAGCGTCGCAGAGATGAACGAAACGTCCATAGCAATGAAACTTACTTCTTCTCCTAACTGCGCGCGAGTGAGATATCGCGCATTTGTTCGCTCAAGAAGTCGCACTCTTTCATCCTGTCGCAGATTGAAGGCGATTTGACCATGACCGGTATCGATCGCAATTACTCGAAGTGCCCCATGCTGCAGCAGGCAATCTGTGAAGCCTCCGGTGGACGCACCGACGTCAACACAAACCAGCCCACGAACGTCAATTTTCCAATGTTCGAGAGCGCGCTCGAGCTTCAAACCTCCGCGGCTCACAAATTTCAGATCGTCTCCGAGAAGCCGAATTTCTGAGGAACTCTCGACCGATGTGCCGGATTTTTCGATCTTCTGCCCGTTCACCAGCACTTTTCCCGCGATCACCATCGCCTGCGCGCGCTCACGCGAAGGAACCAGGCCGCGTTGGAGCAGCAATTTATCCAATCGGATTTTTGGAGTGGAGTCTTTCACGAAAAGAATTTTCGGCGAGCGCACTTAACTGTGTGCAACTTGTATAAACCTGTCTTGTCAAAGCTTTTAAGTACGCACTTCCGGCGATTTCCACAATATTATGCACACGAATGTTGAAATTTCTTCGCGATTTAACCGCAATGACATCTTGACAAAGACAGGTGTTGTGAACCACGTAACGAGCAACCACAAACTTTCCACTACGGCCTGAGCATCAATGCGGTAGCCGAGGATCATTATTGATGTAAATGTTTAATGTGACGATGCCATAGCCAGATCCACCGATGCTGGAGGCTACCTCTCTGAAGCAGGGATGCCTCACTATGGACCAGATTCGCAGTAACATCAGAATTTTCCGAGAGCTCAGGTCAGCTGCGCGTTGTAAACGTTTACTTCTGCCCCAGCGATGTGATACCTTTCCGCCCCAAGTAGCTTTCAATAACCAAACTCACGGAGGCAGGAAATGTTTTCAAGCGGAAGACGCGGTTTCTTGCGCAAGGTTGGTCAGGCGGGTCTGGCCTGCTCTGCCAATTCTCTTCTCGGCAGATTCGTTAGCGCTCAAACTCAGTCCTCAAATTCCAACGAGCCTTCACGAATCTTCATCGATTCACGCCGCACCATCTCTCCGCTTGACCCGAACCTCTTCGGTTCTTTCCTCGAACATCTTGGTCGCGCGATCTACGAAGGAATTTACGATCCCGGCAACAAGCTGTCTGACTCAAACGGATTTCGCAAAGATGTTCTCGACGAAATCAAGAAACTCGGCGTGCCAATCATTCGATACCCCGGCGGCAACTTCGTTTCCGGCTATAACTGGCTCGACGGCGTGGGACCGAAGAAAGATCGCCCGGTAACTCTCGACAAGGCCTGGAACACTCTCGAATCAAACCAGTTCGGCACCAATGAGTTCATGCAGTGGTGCAAGCTGGTGGGCACGCTGCCGCTCATGGGACTAAATCTCGGAACAGGCACGTCCGAGCAAGCGGCGGCGCTTGTTGAATATTGCAACGTCGACAAGGGTACAGAGTGGAGCGATCTTCGTCGCAAACACGGGTACCCCGAGCCGTATCGCGTGAAGCACTGGTGCCTGGGCAACGAGATGGATGGCCCCTGGCAGATCGGGCACATGACAGCAACCGAATACGGAATGAAGGCGCAAGATGCGGCCCGGCAAATGCATTACGTCGATCCCGGCGTCAAGTTAATCGCCTGTGGTTCCAGTGGGCCGTTTATGCCTACCTATCTCGAGTGGGACCGCGAAGTGTTGGAGCAGTGTTACGAATACGTCGACGGGCTCTCTTTGCACCGCTATTTCGGCAACACTACAGAAGAGACCGGCGGCAGCAGCGAGAAGTTTGTCGCGCTGAATTTGACGATGGACCGCCAGATCGAAGAGACGCTCGCGGTATGCGATCTGGTGCGCGGCCACAAGCGTTCACCAAAACAGCTGTGGCTCTCATTTGACGAGTGGAACGTGTGGTATCGCGAACGCAGCGGAGATGCGGTCAATGGTCACCGCAAAGAGGCGCCGCACCTGCTGGAAGAAATCTATAACCTGGAGGACGCGCTTCTGGTCGGTGGACTGGTGAACACCCTGTTGCGTCACGCAGACCGGATCAAGATCGCGTGCCTGGCGCAGCTGGTGAACGTAATCGCCCCGATTATGACGAACGCGAACGGTCTTTTCCGCCAGACAATCTACTACCCGTACAGCTGGGCATTGCAGTATGCAAAAGGCAATGTCCTGGAAGTGCTTGTGCAATCGCCGACGTACGAAGTTTCGAAGATGGACCCCGTGCCTTACATCGATGCGGTCGCAACCCAGAATCCATCGAACAAACAGACGTCACTGTTCGTCTTGAACCGCGACTTGTCGAAAGCCCGAACTGTTGAACTCGTCTGGGAAGGTAGCGCGCCTACCAGCGTTGTGAATGCGATGGTCCTGACGGGAGATGATCTGAAGGCGGTGAACAGTTTCGACGCCCCTGAAAAGGTCAAGCCGCAGACGTTTGAAAAGCCGTCAACTTCGAATGGCCGTACCAGGTTCGAAGTGCCGGCGCGCTCGTACACGCTATTGCAGTGGTCAGCCTGAACGGATAGAGCAAAGCAGCGAGTGACATCGCTCGGAGGCGCGAGCGGCAGACGACCTATTTCGATGCCGCTCGCATCTTTTACCGACTTCTACCAGTGGTCCCGATCACCGGCGTTTGACGCTACCCACCAGTAGGGCGTGTTGGATGGAATGTGATATTGCGCGTAGACGTCCTGCATCCGTTGTTCCATGCTGGCCACCTCGCTGCGATTGTTTGTTACTCGGTACTGCCGCCAACGCGCGAAATAACTATCAAACCGCGATTGGTCATTAGGATTCAATCGCCGATGCCACCGCTGCCGCTGCGGAGCCATGTTCGAAGCCACACGCCAGAATGGGGTCTGGGGCGGGATTCCGTAGTGGGCATATATATCCAGCATGCGCCTCTGCATACTGACAGTTTCGTCGCGATCGCCTCTCTGCTGGTAGTCCTGCCAGCGCGAGTAGTAGCTGTCGAACCTCTGTTGGTCAGGCGGAGACAACCGCCGTTGGGCCAATAGAGGCAGGCTAAGTGCGCACAGCACCGACAGCATTACCAAATTTCTCTTCATAAGCTCTCCTCCTCCAGCCATTTGAGTCTTGGTAGCTGACATCAGTTGCGTGCACGAATTCCGAAAACAGCGCGGGCCCGAATACATTTAATTTTGCCCAAAAAATCCAGAATGTCACACACAACTGACAGCTGACTATGTACTTCAAACATTATTCCGGGAACTGGCTTGAGACAATTAGCGGACGCGAAACCCTTTTGCTCAAAACTGGTTCCCGGCTTTTTGCTATTGCAAGACTTGAATTCGTTCATGCAGCCGGGTAAATCCCGAGAACTTTCACCATATCGGCTACGGCCTGCAGCTGCAGTAAGGCGCCGCGCGCAAGTTTGTCGTCACCCCGGAGAAAGTCGGCGTAGAAGACATATTCCCATGGGCGTCCGCGGATCGGGCGCGACTCGATCTTGCTCAAACTGATGTCGCGATCGGCAAATACGCGCAGAGCCTCGTGAAGTGCGCCCGGAACGTTTTTCAATCCGAAGGCAATTGAAGTTTTGTTGGCGCCGGGCAGCACGCGCCTGCGGCGACGGACCAGGAAAAAACGGGTGAAGTTACGCTTGTCGTCTTCGATTCCGGCAGCGAGGATCCGTCCCTTATAAACGGACGCAGCGTGTCGGCTGGCAATACCGGCGGCATCACAAAGCTTGTTTTCGATGACGTGCTTCACGCTGCCTGCCGTGTCATAAAACGGGCTGGCTTGAATCTTCGGATTAGCGCGAAAGAAGTCGCGGCACTGGTCGAGAGCCACAGGATGCGAGAAAACGCGACGCAGATCGGATTTCTTCACTCCCCGGGCAGTGATTAGGTTGTGAATGATTCGGAGGTGAAAATCGCGCTGGATAAAAACGTCACGGGCCAGTAGTAGATCGAGGTGCTCGGTTACCGAGCCGGCTAAGGAATTCTCGATCGGAATCACCGCAACCGGAACTTTGCCGGATTCCAGAGAATCAAAGACCTCGGCAGAACGGGCACAGGGCAGGATTGAGCAGCCTGGGACCATGCGACGGGCGGCTTCGTGGCTGAAGGAACCAGGCTCCCCCTGAATGGCAATTTTCATCTCAGCAACTTAGCCTGCGGACTTCGTGGAACGCAAATTTTTTTCCAACAGCAAGGCATCTACCCCGTTGGAATAATAATGCCGGATGACCTTGATGACGGTGAATCCATGACGTTTGTAGAAAGAAAGCGCCGAGAGATTATCAACCGCAGTTTCTAGGCGGATGCGCGCACACCCAGCTTCCGTCAGACGCGACTCAGCTGCGTCAAGCAGGACTGAGCCGATCCGGTGGCGGCGGGCTTCAGCACGAACATCAATTGTGATGATGTGCCCCGCAGACCCTAGGCTGATTTCCGCAACTAAGAAGCCAAGAATGGGTGAATCTCCGGAACGGGAATGATCAACGGACTCGGCCACCAACGTAAATGCATTTTTCCGCCGAATGTAATGCTGGAGTTCCTCCCGGCTATAGGCAATCCCGGGCGCAAAACACGATTGATCGAGCGTCCACAATGTCTCGAAATCGTCAGAACGATAGTCACGAATTGTGAATTGCACTGCGACATTGTAGATTGAGGATTGAATTGTGTCTGGAACACTTTGTGGCGTAAGTACTTGCACCAGCTCTGAATATTTTAAAAAATCTACGTTGAAGGACTTGCTCCCTGACACCCCAAGTCGTACCATTCGCATCTGAGGGTCTGGTGGTGCTTCGAATCGCCATAGACGCCGTCGTCGCCGCGACCGCCATGGTCGTGATCTGGTACTTGTTGTTTTCCCGATACAACCGGCGCAGAGGAACCGTGGTCCTTCAATGGGTTGAGTCGGCATGTGCCACGCGGGGCCGACTGGTCGAAACCAGATGGCTGAACGCGAGCCGCTTACAGGCGCACTTTAGCTTTGCGACGCACTGGTTTGAAAATGCAAGAATTACCATCAAGTTGTTGCCTCGGCCCGTTCCAATTCAGTGGGCAGTTTGTTTGTGGCGACGACAAAAAGAAACACTGACCTTCGAAGCCGATCTGGACTATTCCCCTCACTTCCACTTGGAAATCTCCCGTCATCGCTGGTTAACGCAAAAGCCAAAAGAAATCTCGAACCCGGAACGAAACTGGACGATTTCTCGCCCCGGCCCCGTCGTGCTCACCACCCGCACAGAATGGACACACGAGCTCACGCCCGTGGTCAACACTCTGATGACCTCTCGCGGGCATAGTTTAATGACTGTCCGGTTCCGCCCCGACTCTCCCAACCTCGCCGCAACCATTCCACTCGAAGCGCTGGCAGATGAAGAAGCTACGGCTGCGTTTTTGAATGTGTTACGAGATCTGGCGAGCGGGGCGTCGGCTTCCAGGCACTAACAACTTGCTTCGTCTAACCTGCCACGTTCTTAAGGCAATTAACCACAAAGGGCACGAAGGAACACGAAGGGAACTAGGAGACAGGATCTAATCCTCATCCGCTTCAAAGCGATATCCCACCCCTCGCACAGTGAGCAAATGCTGGGGCCGCGAAGGATTCTTCTCAATGTAACGACGCAGGCGGACGATAAAGTTGTCTATGGCGCGCGTGTCAGTATCTTCGCGGAGGGCCCAGACTTCTTCGAGAATCGCTTTTCGCGAAACCACGCGGCCGCGATTACGCACAAGATAACGGAGCAGCTCGGCCTCCATAACAGTGAGATGAGTGGTCATGCCGTTTGTCCGAAGTTCCAGATTGCCAAAATCGATGGTGCGTCCGTTGAAGGTAAAAGTGCCAAACTCCTGGTTGCTGCTATCGGAGTTGCTGCCATTCGAATTCGGCTCCGGAGCCGCTTGCGAAGGTTGAGCTACTGGTGCATGTTGCATCCACTCACGGCGGCGCAACAGTCCTTGAAGTCGCGCGAGGAAAATCGGGAGTTCAAACGGCTTGGCCACGTAATCGTCCGCGCCGGAAGCGAATCCCCTCAGAACATCCTCCGGACGTGAGCGGGCGGTGAGCATAAGGATCGGAATGAAGTTCCTGGCAGCCCGCAGTTCGCCGGCAACGGCAAAGCCGTCCTTTCCGGGAAGCATAATATCGAGTACGACAGCATCGAACTCCTCGTGCCTGGAAATGAGGATCTCAAGTGCTGTTTCACCATCGGCGGCAATCTCCGAGCTGTGCCCCTCGGCTTGCAGATTGAATTGCAAACCCGAGGCGAGATGAGACTCGTCTTCGACAATGAGGATACGGCTCACGAGGTCCTCAACGGAAGCTCCAGAATTACGGTGGTGCCTTTTCCTTCTCCCGCGCTTTCGGCGGCGACACTGCCGCCATGACGCTTGGCAATCGTGCGCACGAGAAAAAGACCGAGACCGGTACCGCGAACTTGCGCGAGCGCGCGATTGGGGACGCGATAGAAACGCTTGAAAATTGTCTTTAATTCAGAGCGCGGAATTCCCACGCCGCGATCCTCGACACGTAACACGAGCCGCTTCTCTTCCTCGATGTCGAGCTGCACGGAGACATCCACCTGATTGCCGGAGTACTTCACGGCATTGTCAAGAATGTTGGAGACGGCGGCGCGCAGGTCCTCAGAATCACCGCTGATTTGGAGGCCGCTGCCGTTCAGAGAAGATCGATAGCGAACGGCGTCAGGCGGAAGGTGATAGCTGGTGCGGATAGTCTCGACACAGTCTTCTACGAGCCGGGCAAAATCAAGTTCCACGTGCTGTGTTTTACGGGCCCCGGCTTTTCCTGCCTTCAGCACCTTCTCTACGGTGCTCATCAGGCGATTGGTGTCGTCGAGCATTAACCGATAAAATTCGCCGCGCTGGACGTCATCGATCTGACGCTCCCTGCGTTCGAGGGTCTGCAAATGCAGACGAATAGATGCGATTGGCGTTTTCAGTTCATGAGAAACCGCGTTGATGAAGCTGTCGTGCTGCTCGTTGCGGCGGATTTCGCGAACCAGAAAGCTGGTATTGAGAATGAGTCCAGTAACAATGGCGCCGAAGAAGATAATCCCCAGCAGTACTTTGATGTCGTGCTGCCAGTTGAGGATAATCCAGCCGAAACCAACGGCAACCGCTGTGGCGGCGAGAAACACGCCAAAGGTGAGGAAAAATATGATTTTCCCGCGCCGGCTTACGCGCATGGAAAGATTCTAAATCTCCAGTTACAGAGCAGACCAGCGGCTTGCCACTAAATATTCGTGGAAGTGCTCAACGCCTGGATGGAAACAAGGTCATGTGGCTGGTTCTTGGCGAGTTTTCTGGCTTCGTCTTGACGAAGCTCGGAGAGCTTAACGCGGTAGACATGACGAGCCAGGCCGAGCTTTTTGAGCGTCCAAATTCCATACCAGTTCAGGTCAAATTCATACCACTTGAGGCCGTGACGTGCTGAAACCGGATGCGCGTGGTGGTTGTTGTGCCATCCTTCTCCAAAGGTAATCATCGCGATCAGCCAATTGTTGGTAGACATGTCGCGAGTGGTAAAGCGTCGCGATCCCCAGGTGTGGGTCGCGGAATTGACCAGCCAGGTGCAATGCAGGCCTACGACGGTGCGCAGGAACAGTCCCCACATAAGGAACGGAAGGCCACCGATCGCGAACAGAATTCCACCGAGCGCAATGACGGTCAGGTAGTGGTACTTGGTGATCCAGAGATGAAATTTAGATTTGGCAAGATCGGGAGCATAGCGGGAGAGAGTCTCCGTATCCTGATGAAGGCTTTTGCCCATCAGGATCCATCCCATATGCGCCCACCATTTGCCATCCAGCGGCGTGTGCGGATCGCCGTCTTTATCGGAATATTGATGATGAATGCGATGAGTGGCGACCCAGAAAATGGGCCCGCCTTCGAGTGCAAGCGTGCCGCAGATGGTCAGGAAATATTCGACCCATTTGGGAGTTTTATACCCGCGATGGGTCAGCAAGCGGTGATAGCCCATGCCGATGCCCCAACTGCCCGCGACCAACCAGAGAAAGACAGCAACAAAGAAAGCGTTCCAGGTAAAAAACCAGAATGCAGCGATGGCGCCAATGTGAAAAGCGCCCATGAATCCGGCGGTGATCCAGTTGATTTGGTCGTCGTGGCGAGTGCGCTCGAGGGCTTCGATCTCCAAGGTTCGGTCTCCGTACAAGTTCTATCGTTACCGTAACAGTCGGCTTTAGATTGCGCCTGTAATACTTGTGTAATAGGACAGAACTGGAATTACGGAGGTAACGAGGGCGGCGACTCTCGGGAGCACTGCTGATTGCGCCTGCACGCGACCAGAACGACAGCGCAGAGTTGCGCAGAGATCCTAACGAGGGTTTTGTGCTCTTCAGCTTCGATGAAACGGAGCGAATGTTTGCGGTTTCGGTTTTGATGGCGCCGGAGGCTTCCCGAGCAACGAATCTACGAGATGCATCCAGCGCTCGAATGGGGGCTCCCAAACTTCCATTTCAGAGAGAAATTGCTGATCCTGGGGAACGGGAGAATTCTGCAGCACAGAATTGAGAGTGGGGTTCATAATGTCTCCTTCCAGAGTTAACCCTGAGATGAGAGCAGAGTCTCACAAAGTTGTAAGTTATTGAATCGCAATAAGTACGTATTACTCTGGTATTACTTCGGAGTAAACAAATGCGAATCTGGAATTCGACTGCACACAGTCAAGAAACGCTTGACTGCGATTTGACGCCGAGATTACTTGGCCGTGACTGTTCTGAATTCAGCTTGACATATGCGGTGAGGGGTCTAGCATAGAAGTATCACCTCCGATCCACTTCAGGATCGAATGGGCCAGTCGTCAGGAAAGTCACCGCTTCCTGGTAGCTGGCCCGTTTAATTTGAATGTCAAGTTTCACCTGTAAATCCATTGGTGAACGTGTCGCGCCAGCGACTCTGGAATTTCGGCCTCGAGTTCGACGGCGCCGTCTTTGTAGGCACGAGAGTAAATTCGGGAACGCGCTTCCAGCATTGCTAAAGCCTTACCTTCTTTTTGCGGAATACGCAGACGCACGCGGCTCAGCGCATCTTCGGAGAGCATTCCGTCAATCCGGTCAAGAAGCGTCGTCAGGCCAATGCCCTTCCCGGCGGAGACATGGACCGTATGCGCGTCGTCGCGCAGGCTGTCGCGCTGTTTAGGTGGAAGCAGATCGATCTTGTTCTTGACATGTAGCGTCGGTTTTTCACTCGCGCCGAGTTCTTTGAGGACCCCCTGTACTTGGGCATCCTGCTCGGCGGAAAGCGGGCTGCTGGCGTCAGAGACGTGGAGAATCAGCGCCGCGCGTTGTACTTCTTCGAGGGTGGCGCGAAATGACGACACCAGCGTGTGCGGCAGATTGCGAATGAATCCGACCGTGTCCGACAGAAGAACTTGCCGCTTCGAGGGTAGCGCAACCGAACGCAACGTGGGGTCCAGCGTTGCAAACATCCGCGACGATTCGAGCACGTCTGCTTTGGTGAGTGCATTGAAAAGCGTCGATTTTCCGGCGTTGGTGTAGCCCACAAGGGCTACCGTTGCTACCGGAACGGATTCCCGCCGTTGGCGCTGCTGAGAACGGATTCGGCGCACGTTTTCGAGCTGCTGCTTCACGTGCCGAATGCGGCGAAATATCTTGCGACGGTCGGTTTCCAGCTGCGTTTCCCCAGGACCTCGAGTGCCGATCCCGCCACCAAGCTGGGACATTTGCGCACCTCTCCCTGTGAGGCGTGGCAGCAGGTATTCGAGCTGGGCGAGTTCGACCTGCAGTTGTCCTTCACGCGTTCGCGCGTGAGTAGCAAAAATATCGAGGATTAGTTGCGTTCGATCGATCACGCGCGCATGTACCACATTCTCGACATTTCGTTGTTGTGACGCGGTGAGATCGTGATCAAAGAGCAGTAGATCGGCGGTAACCGAAGCCGCCGCACCAGCGATTTCTTCGAGTTTGCCACGGCCGATTAAGGTGGCGGGATCGGGGCGATCGCGGTGCTGCAGAACTTCACCCACGATCTCGGCGCCTGCGCTGACGGCTAAATCGCGCAGTTCGCCCAGTGATTCTTCCGCGCTGAACTTCGGTTCGACGCTGGGACGAGTTGTGACTGTGGAAGCATCGCGTGCGGCTTGTGCTCCGCTGGTGAGGCCAGCGGGGCGACGCCCTTTGCGAGTGCGATAATCAAGCCCCACCAGAAAGGCGCGCTCTTTGCGCATTCCAGGCGGAAGATTCTGAAGGTTCGAATCGGCGCCCTTGCGCTTCAATTTGGATTCGGCACTGCGCAATCTGAAACAGCCTAGCCCTCAGTGCCGGATGCAGGAGTTGCGTGCTCATGTTCCACCGCGGCCGGCGCAGGAACAACTCTCGGCTTATCAGAGAAGGCATGCGCTTTGCCGACTGCTACGGTCGAAATGGCGTGTTTGAAGATCAACTGCTCCTGATTGTTCGTTTCGAGCACGACCGAATACTTGTCGAACGAGCGAATACGCCCTGTTAATTTCACTCCGCTCATCAGGTAAATGGTTATGCTACTGCGCTCTTTACGTGCATTATTGAGGAAGGTGTCCTGAATATTCTGCGTCGCCGGCTTATTTTCCATTTGCCGATCTCCTTATGGACCAAGGAATACCCTTGCGCCGGGGAAGAGCGCCAACGGGCTTGTTCCTATTGCTTTGTAGGTTAAGGGTAAGTGACGCAGATTTCAACTAGACTTTATGACCTTGCTGACGCGAGTTCTTCTAAAGCCGCATTGTCCATCCACCAGGCTTGCGAGCCGCTCAGGCTATTTGTCAGACGTAGAGACTTCCTTGGCCGTGTATCCGTACCTTCGGCCCTTCCACGTTACCGCCGAGTGCCGATGAAGGCTGACCGATCGGAAAAGCAGGTATGCGAAGATCGCCAGTCCGCCGACAGCGAGGGCACTCGACCACGCTGAAAAATGAGCCCGCCGGATTCGCAGCCAAAAAGACGCGAGAAGCATAAGAGCTAATAGTCCGGTCGCAAAGCAAACGTCAAGACGGCCGAAATAGCCGGCTACGATGGCCGCAGTTACGTTTCCTAAAATCAGAAGGAACTCTATTGCCCTAAAAAAACCAAGGGCTCGCGCTCGAGGGAAAAGCAAGGCCAGGTTCTTTGTCCAGCCTTCTTTCATTTGCGGCCAGGTGCGGTACATGCGTGTCCGGACCGCGTCGCCTCCGTAGCGAAAGAAAATCTTCTGCCCCGAGGACTTCACCAGTCGCGCCATGGCTACATCTTCCAGCAGCTCGCCTGAAATTTTCGTGTGGCCGCCGATCGCGAGGTAAGTTTCGCGCGAGATCAGCAGATATTGGCCGTTCGCTGCGGCAACGGAAGAAGAAGGGTCACTGACTCTCTTCGGCGGATACATCGCGGCAAGTTCGGCGAAGATCACCGGCATCACCGCTTTTTCCCAAAAGCCGTGTACCTCCTGCTCAGGAGAATAGGAAAGCAGCGAGGCTCCATGTTCCTCTGCTTCGGCCACGGCGCGGGCGAGGGACCCCGGTTTGTGAACAGTATCCGCGTCAGTGAACAGGAGCCATTTGCCTCCGGCCACCTTGGCGCCAATGGCCATAGCATTGTTCTTGCCAGTCCACCCGGCTGGAAGGGGAGGGGCCGAAATGACGACGAACTTAGCCAGACAGAAGTCCTGCTGTGCTAAACGCGGGTCTTGTAATGCGCCGGAGGAATTACCGCCGTTCGTGCTCTTTGAAATATTTCGAACTCCTCTCTCAAACGACCGGGCGATTGCTGCAGTGCGATCATTCGAATCATCGTCGACGACAATGATCTCGAAATTGATTCCAGTTTGCGCGACGAGTGATTCGAGGCACGCAGTGAGGCACGCCTCTTCGTTGCGGGCGGGAACTATGACTGACGCAATAAGGTCAGCTTCGCAATTCTCATCCATTTGATTCGGCTTTTCCTAACGGAAACCTGAGGCTTATTATATTTGCGTGCGTTTCATTGCCCTGCTTTTAGCCTGCGCCGCCGCGATTGCACTTGCTGGTTGCTACGCTCGATCCAAGCCAAACGACATCAACATTCCTGCGGCAGACTTTACGATTAAAGACTCTGACCATAGCGTTACGTTAAGCCACTTGCGCGGCCAGATTGTAGTCCTGAATTTCTGGGCGACCTGGTGCCCGCCGTGTGTGGATGAGATGCCGTCACTCGTAGGGTTACAGAAGAAGTTTGAGGGTAAGGGAGTGACTGTGCTTGCGGTGAGCGTAGATGATGACGCCAACGACTATCACAATTTTTTGAAGAATCATGCCATTGATCTTCTCACCGTGCGTGAACCCGGCCAAAAGACCAACACAGGCGTCATCGCCCCGGTCTCCTCGAAGTACGGGACCTTCAAGGTTCCTGAAACTTATATCATCGACCGCAAAGGCATTATTCGCCGTAAGTTCATCGGCGCGGTCGATTGGAGCGAGCCCGAGATCGTGGAATATCTCAATCGCTTGTAAGGACCCGCTCAACTGAATTGCGATTTCCTTTTGCTTGTTTTACTCAGAACAAGCCATCCGGATTTTCCCTCGTGTACTCGGCGATCTCGTCGTCTTATCCCCGCATCCAAAACGCTAAACCCCATTACATGTCTGATTCAGGAGGAGCAATGATTGAACGTAGAGTCACTTTACCGGAAATGGTGTTATGGACGGGCACACGCATCGCACTCGGCGCGGGCATAGGCTTCTTAATCTCAAGAGGCCTTACGAAAGATGCAATGAAGGCAGCAGGATTAGCGCTGATAGCTGTGGGAGGTTTTACAACCGTTCCTCTGGCAATCTCCATCATGGGCAAAAAGAATTTCCCGCGACCTGAAATCCGATCGGCCGCCTAGCTTCTTCCGTGGAAACGGCCCGGAAACAAAGCACTGGGCCGTTGCTGATCTTTTACAATCTCATTTGTGAAGTCCTGGGATGCAATCGTCGTTGGCGCCGGCATTATCGGTTTGTCGCTGGCCATTGCTCTTCGCAAGCAGGGATTGCGGGTGCTGGTGGTTGAACGCGCCGAGCCGGGCCACGAGGCATCCTGGGCAGCGGCGGGAATGCTCGTCGGTAACGGAGAGGAACTGCCGCTTCCCTTGCGAACTTTGGCCGTCGAGAGCTCGCGTATGTACCCGGAATTTGTGCACGAGCTCGAAGACGAGTCTGGCCAGAAAATTGATTTCCGCGACGATGGAACCATCTTCATTTCGCGTGAGGGCAAATTCCCCGGTGGCGCAGAGCTGCTCACAGAGCAAAAACTAGAATTTATCGAGCCCGCGATCGCTTTCGACACTAAGGATGTAGGGAGGCGGGCAACTGCGTCTGCAACAAATAGTGCCCTTCCCCTGGGAACAAACGGACTCGCCGCGTACGTTTCAGAACACTCGGTCGATCCTCGCTCCTTGCTCTCGGCTGGTATCAAAGCCGCCCGGCATCGAGGAGTCGATATATCTTCGGGTACTGAAGTAAAAGCGGTGCTCATTGAGAACAGCCGCGCGACAGGAGTAAAAACCGACAAAACTTCCTATGCGGCTCCAATTGTGGTGAATTGCGCGGGAGCGTGGGCCGCGTGCATCGCGCCGTACAAGTTTCCCGTCCGCCCCGTGAAAGGACAAATGCTCGCTGTCGTTGGCGGTCCCGCGATCAAGCACGTGATTCGCGGCGACGAGGTCTATATGGTTCCACGCAGCGACGGGCGCATCGTGATTGGCTCAACTCTTGAAGACGCCGGATACGACAAGAAGGTAAACGTCGAGACCATTCAGCGACTCTTTCAGGCTGCAGTCAATCTCGTTCCCGAGTTGTCGAAGTCTAGAAAACACGAAGACTGGGCAGGCCTGCGCCCGGGCACTCCCGACGAACTGCCCATCCTCGGCGAAACCGACAGCAAGGGACACTTCATCGCCAGTGGCCACTACCGCGACGGCATTCTGCTCGCGCCAGTTACGGCAAAAGTCATGACGGACCTCATCTTGAACAAAAGCGCGTCTCTTGATCTTTCGGCTTTGTCTCCAGCGAGATTTTCCGATCAAGCTCACCCCGACGACATCGGGGCACGGAGAGACTAGAGAGCAGATTCGTCTTAGGCTGCCAACGAGTTCCCGGACCGAAGTGACCAACTCAACTCTCTCCGTGTCTCCGTGCCTCCGTGGTGAAGCGTTTTCCGCTTCGCTATACTGGGACGTTTTCCTGAAAGGACCCGCCCATGGCCTCCCCTGCCGTTGACTATGCCCGCCAGAACCAGCAACGATTCCTGACTGAGCTGAAAGATCTGCTGCGCATTCCCAGCGTGAGCACTGCGCCCGAGCACAAATCGGACGTCCAGCGTGCCGCCGAATATGTCGCCAGTGATTTGCGGCGTATTGGAATGGAGAACGTCGGAGTCATTGCCACTAAAGGACATCCGCTCATCTACGCCGACTGGCTGCATGCTTCAGGCGCGCCCACGGTTCTCTGCTATGCGCACTACGATGTGCAACCGCCGGATCCCTTGAACGAGTGGATTTCCCCGCCATTTGAACCGGCCGAGCGGAACAACAACGTGTATGCGCGGGGTGCGGTCGACGATAAAGGTCAGCTGTGGATGGAAATTAAGGCCATGGAAGCGCTCATGCGCGGTCACAATGGCAAGCTGCCGATCAATGTGAAGTTCATCATTGAGGGAGAAGAGGAGGTCGGCGGCGAATCCATCGCCGATTACGTTCGCAAGCAGAAAGCAAAGCTCAAGGCCGACTTTGCCCTGGTCTGCGATACGGAATTATTCGCTCCCGATCTGCCCACCTTGTGCGTTGGCCTTCGCGGGCTGGTTTATACCGAGATTGAAGCCGTCGGTGCGAAAACTGACCTGCACTCTGGCATGTACGGCGGGGCTGCGCCCAATCCGCTGTTCGCGCTGATCGAGATCATCAGCAAACTCAAGGACGCGAAGGGGAAGGTGCTCATTCCGGGTTTCTACAGCAAGGTAAAGCCCCCGAGTGCCGCCGAACTGAAGGCATGGAAGAAGCTCCCCTTCAACGAGGAGCACTACCGCAAGACCGAAGTCGGCTCCTCAAAGCTCACCGGCGAGCCGGGGTATTCGGTTCTCTATCGCACCTGGGCGCGACCGACACTCGAGGTGCATGGCATGCCCGGAGGCTTCACTGCCCCGGGCGCGAAAACGGTGATTCCGGCGCGGGCCGCAGCCAAGGTCTCCATGCGCCTTGTGCCCAATCAGGACCCGGATGACATTCTGAAACGCTACCAGGCATACGTGAAAAAGCTGACGCCGAAAGGAATTCAGACGAACATAAAAGTCTGGAGCAAAGGTCCGGCGTGCGTAGTGGGGACGAATAATAAATACATCAAAGCAGCCACCGAAGCCCTGCACGACGTATTCAAGAAGGACACTGTTTTCATCCGCTCTGGCGGATCGATTCCGATTGTGACTGATTTCCAGGACATACTGAAAATTCCCTCAGTGATGATGGGCTTCGGCCTGCCCGACGACAACCTGCACGCACCCAATGAGAAGTTTCATATTCCGAACTTTTATCGCGGCATCGAGTCGATCTGCCTGTTCTTCGAGCGGCTGGGCAGTTAGTTCGAAAGCTTTTCACCGCCGAGAGCGCCGAGAAAACCTGAGCTGAGCCATGTGGACACTCTCGCGCGGTGTTGTTCCCCGGCAGCGAGTTTTCGTTTGGTGATCCGAGATTTATGTCAATCCGCGAAGAAGTGAGATTTCTCGGCATGCTCGGCGGTGAAAGTCTTTGAATCAGGCCGCAGCAGCATTCCTGCATGTTTCAGAAAATTCCCGCAGGTGCCGATTGAACTCCTCTGGATCATCCCAGAAGGCGGCGTGTCCTGCATGAGGCATCAATCGGAGGTGAGCGTGAGGTAATGAGGCCTTGTGCTGCTCAGCGGCAGCAGGTTTCACGATCGCATCTTCGGCCCCTTGGACGATGAGCACTGGCTTGCGTATTTGAGCCAGAACATCATCGTTGTCGAGAGAACGCGAAAATAGCGCCTGGCGAACATAGGCCGGAACGGCAAGATTGTATTCGAGCATCCGCTCAAACTCCTCGCCGGAAGGTTCTTTCAGAAAACACAGGCGGAGAAGCCCGCCAAGACTACGCCGGTTCTCATTTGCGTCGGCTGAAAAAAATCCCGGAATCAGGCTCAAGAACTCCGGCGTCAGCATGGACATCACCTTTTCGTTGCCAAGACCCGTGATGCCACCCACAAATACGATCCCGCCAGTATCGTTTTCGCCGTAGTAGCGGATGTAATCGAGGATAATGAGGGGCCCGTACGACCAGCCGCAAAGGACCGGGTGATCGAGGTCCAGTGTCTTTATCGCGGCGTTGACATCGTCGGCCCACAGCTTCGACTCCGTGTAGCCTTCGCGAGGTTTTTCAGAAGAGCCGTGACCTCGAATATCCATTGCCACTAACCGGTAGTTGTTGGCCAGGTCTGACTCGAGCTGGCGCTCCCACGTCCGCCAGGATTGCGAAACTCCGTGGAGAAACAGCATTGGGCGACCTTTGGGATTGCCCGACTCAACCAAATGCAACTGCAGACCGCTTCCGCCTGCGATCATGTGCTCTTTCATGGCCTTACCTCCATGATTCCTGATTGCCCATGCGAAACCAGAGCACGACTTCGCTCACGAATTCTATCACCCGCACGATAGATTTTGGCAGTTGTTCTTGAGCAAGACGATGGTCGGTCGACAGCAACAATGAAGGCGAGAAACTTACGCCTCCACCGTGCACATTCTCGATTCTGGGCGGTCGTCCTGAGGCTGCGACTTCTTAAGGCCGGCGCACGAAAAACTGCTCCTTGTCCATCCCTGCCGGTACCGCCACGTCGAAGAACCCGACCATCATTTCGTTATAGGTTTGCTCTCCCCATTTAACCGGGCTCTCAGGATCGGGATTGTGCAAGTTTTTCCGCGAATTGTCGTACCAGGCGACCGCCTCCAGCTTTGTGCCAGCCTTGAGGAACCGTGGCTCCGCCAGTCGATAGCTGAGCTGCCAGTAAAAGTCGTAATTGACACGCAACAAAGTTTCACGCGAGCCGTCCGGGTGGACGATGTTGTACTCGAACCTTTTTCCCCGGAGGTGCATGTGCGGAAAAAAACTAAGTAGAGTGCAGTCGTTCGGCAGAGTGCCAGAAACTTCAACCCGGTAGTTATCGGTGTTCGGTGGAATGGGAATGGTGTCATCGTCGTTCGCGAGTTGCAGGGTGAGCACTCTTTGCGCCGGCGCCCGCCCGGCAAACACGAGGCCGAGGGCAGTCTGGTCATGTGCGGGTTTGCCATTGGTCGTGTAGTGCATCTGGAAGACCAAGTCGGAATGCGCGGGAATGAATTTAGCCATACCGTCCGGCCAGTTTTCGGGCGAGCTACCGGGCGCATAGACGAGCAGCAGGTCGCTGGTAGTCGAATGCGCCTCGTGCATGAGATGTGGATCATGCAAAGAGGACGCGGTAAATGGGACCCCGACTGGCGCTTTCCGCAGCCAATTTGATTCCGGTGGCCTTATATAAACAACCGCATGGTGTACGTGGTCGCGCGCACTCGGCCTGAGCTCGGACATTTTGACCCACTTCCCTTGCGCAAAATTTGTGGGAACAATTTCGTAGGTGTATTCGATATCGCCTTCAGCCGGGAGCTTTACCGTGACCGGCATCTTGAGGACCAAATCCGGCGGTTTGATATTCCACCCTTTTGTCCAGGGCGGCGCCGGCAGCGCATCTTTCGCATCCCCGGCCGGAGCGCCTGAGTTCACCCAATCCACAATGGTCGCGATTTCGGTGTTCGATAACGACGGATCGTTTGCGAAATGTCCGCAACACGGGTCGGCAAACCAGGGCGGCATCTTCCTTGATTCAACCGATCTCCCAATCAGCTTCGCCCACGGCTTCGCATCGCGATAGGTCACGAGCGGAAAGGGCGCGATCTCCCCGGAGCGATGGCAACTTTCGCAATGCTGCGCCAGGATGGGGGACACGTCGCGATAAAAAGTTGGCGGCGTGGCTGCGAGAGCCTGTGCGCACACCAACAGCAGCACCAGACTGACCCGCTCAGATCGCAACTTGCGCTTCCCGGAGTCGCCGGGCGGCGGTTTCGGGCGAGACCGGCGAATAATAGACCTCTTTGAAAGTGTAGGACTTGGGTTTTGAGGCGAGGATGGGAAGTATCTCGATGTGCCAGTGATAGTCCTCATCGAGGGTTTTCCAGTAGCCAAGGCTGGCCGAATGGTGGGCGGCATTGGGCGAGGTGTGCAGCACCAAATGAAAGGCGTCACTCACCGTGCGGATGCGCGCCAACGTATGGCGCAGCAGGGCGGCGAGATCACGCAGGCGGGTCGAAGCCGACAGGGTGAAGCGTTCAAAAGAGGAATCGTGGCGGCTCGAAAGCACCCAGGTTTCGTAAGGAACGCGGGTGGCAAAGGGACACAGGGCGAGGAAGTCTCCCCGCACCTCCACCATGCGCTCCCCCGATTTCATCTCTTGCGCGATGATGTCGCAGAACACACAGCGCTCCTTCTGCTTGAAGTAGTCGAGTGAGGCGCGCAGCTCGTAAAGCACGCGGCGAGGGATAAAAGTGGTGGCCGTAAGCTGCGAATTGGGGTGCTCGAATTCCTGGCCGGAGCCGGGGCCGAAGTTCTTGAACATGGTGATGTAGCGGAAGCGGGCATCGCCCTTCAGGTCTTCAATCCGCTGGGCTGCCAGCAGCAGAAATTGTTCGACTTCAGTGTCTGAGGCCTGCCAAAGCTGGCGGTCATGGCGGAAATTTTCAATGAGCACCTCATGCGCGCCGACAGTGGCCATACGGTCATATAAGCCCTGACCGCGCCGTTCGGCCGAGCCCTCGATGTGGTAGATCACGCCGGGGTGGACCACGGCGCGTGATGACCAGGGGCCGCCAGCGACCGGAGCCCGGCTCGAGACCTGCTGCACGCGTTCCGTCTGTGGACGCGGGCACAGGCGGCACTCGGAGGCGGGCTGCGCCGGGCTCTCGGGAATGTCGTCACCGGTGAGCACCCAGGAACGGGTGAGGGGATCTTTTCTCAGTTCCATTTGCGAAGCCAAATCATAGCTGCACGAAATTATCGCACGCAGGTATTAGGGACGGGTTTTCCACGGCGGGCACAGGGAAAACGGTTGCTATAATCCGCCGAAAGCAGCTTTTTAGCGATTCGTTCCTGGCTTCTAGCAAGCAGGTGCGCACACCGGAGGTGGCTAAGAGCTAGGAGTAGCAGCTAGAAGCTTCCTCATGACTGAACCCTCGACGCCCTTGATGCGGCAGTACTCCTCGATCAAAAAGGAGCACCCTTCCGCGCTCCTGTTTTTCCGCCTGGGCGATTTTTACGAGATGTTCTTTGACGATGCGGTCACGGCCGCCAAGGAACTCGAGATCACGCTCACCTCGCGCAACAAGGAAAAAGGCGTTGCCATTCCCATGTGTGGCGTGCCCTATCATGCCGCCGAAGGTTATATCGCGAAACTCATTCGCCGCGGATACAAGGTCGCAATCTGCGAGCAGATGGAGGAGCCAAGCGCGGCAAAAAAACTTGTCCGCCGGGAGGTGACGCGGGTAGTGACCCCGGGGACTGCCCCGGACTCGTCGCTCAGCTCGGAGGAAAACAATTTTCTCGCTGCGGTGGTGACATTTGAAGAGCGGCACACGTTGACCAATAGCGCCGACCCACAGCGGCTTGAAAGGAAGTTCGAAAAGCAGAAAGTCGCAGGGTTTGCCGCGCTTGATCTTTCGACCGGCGAGTTCCGCGCCACCGAATTTCGCGGACCGGATGCCGAGCGGCGCATCGAGGCCGAGCTTGAGCAATTGCGCCCGAAGGAACTCCTATACGCCAGTTCGATGCCGCTGTTTGAATCGCCGCCGAAAACGGCCGAGGAACCCGCGCATCTGCAGCCGAAGCTCGGCCAATGGACCTGGACCCCGGTCGAGGACTGGGTGTTTGCCCCCGATCACGCGCTTCCCCTGCTTGAAAACCACTTTGGCGTGCTTTCGCTTGAAGGATTCGGCTTGGCGGGTAAGCGTGCGGCGGCCTCGGCGGCGGGCGCCATACTTTACTACATACGCTCCACCCAAAAAGGCTCGCTCGATCATATTGACCGCATCGGATTTTACCAGCGGCAAAGCTCGCTGGTGCTCGATGCAGTCACGGTGCGCAATCTCGAACTCATCGAGCCCCTGTTCGCAGGAGGAGCCGACGGGTTTACGCTTTTCCACTCGCTGGATCGTACGGCGACTCCCATGGGCAAGCGGCTGCTGCGCGCCTGGATGTTGCGGCCCTCTTTAGACGCGAGCGAAATCAACTCTCGTCTGGATGCGGTCGAAGATCTTCTGACAAAAACCATCGCCCGTGAAGAAATGCGGCGGGCGCTCTCGGGCGTTCTCGATCTCGAGCGCCTGCTGAGCCGGGTCACGCTTGAGATGGCCAACCCTCGCGATCTGGTCGCGCTCGCCGCTTCGTTCGGCAAAATTCCGGATATCAAAAGATCACTCGGTTCCCTGAAGGTGGAGCGGCTCAAATCATTGCACGATTCGATCGATGAGCTGGCCGATGTGCGCCGGCGCATCGAAGAAACCCTGGTTCCTGAGCCGCCCGTGACGCTCAATGAAGGCGGGGTAATTGCCCGCGGCGCCAACCGGGAGCTCGATGATCTGCGCGACCTCTCGCGCAACAGCAAACAGTTTCTGGCGCAGATGGAAGAACGCGAGCGTGCGCGTACCGGCATCGGTTCGCTGAAGGTGCGATTCAACTCGGTCTTCGGCTACTACCTTGAAATTTCCAGAGTCAATTTGCATCTGGTCCCCCCGGACTATGAGCGGCGGCAGACGCTCGCAAACGCCGAGCGCTACACCACGCCCGAGCTGAAGCAATACGAGTCGAAAATTTTAGACGCCGAAGAGAGGATCGTGTCCATTGAGCGGCGCATCTTCGCCGGACTGCGCGCGTCCGTTGCCGGGGAAGCCCGCCGCATTCGCAACACGGCGCTTGCCCTGGCGGAAATTGACGTGCTCGCGTCCTTTGCTCATTCGGCCAGTTTGAACCATTACTGCCGTCCGGCTTTCGATGACTCTTCCGATCTCGAGATCGTCGCCGGACGCCATCCCGTGATCGAGGAGCAGGCAGAGGGAGCGTCCGAGAACATCCGCTTTGTGCCGAATGACCTCTATCTCAATTCGACAAGTCATTCGATTCTGCTTCTGACCGGGCCGAATATGGGCGGTAAATCCACCTATCTTCGCCAGACGGCGCTGATCGTAATCATGGCGCAGATGGGGTCATTCGTCCCGGCGGCCAAGGCCCGCCTCGGCATCGTCGACCGCGTCTTCACCCGCATTGGGGCAAGCGACAATCTGGCCGGCGGGCGCTCGACTTTTATGGTCGAGATGACGGAGACCGCCGCCATTCTGAATACCGCGACCGCTCGATCTCTCATCCTTTTGGATGAGGTCGGGCGCGGCACTTCGACCTACGATGGTCTTGCCATTGCCTGGGCTGCCGTCGAGTACCTGCATGCGCGCACGCGGGCCAAAACGCTCTTTGCCACGCACTACTTTGAATTGACGGAACTCGCCGAGCAGCTTTCCGGCGTCAAGAACTTTCATGTCTCCGTCAAAGAGAGCGCTGCGGGAATTGTCTTCCTGCGCAAGGTCGAGTCCGGCGCGGCCGACCGCAGCTACGGAATTGAAGTTGCCAAGCTTGCCGGCCTGCCAGATGAGGTGGTCGAGAGGGCACGAGAGGTGCTCCGGGAGCACGAGACGTCAGAGGCAGGGCTGACGGGCAAACTCTCGGGTGGCGATCCCGTTTCTCGCCAGCTCACCATCTTTACGCCGCTTTCTCAGCCGGTGCTCGAGAAGCTGCGCGAGCTTGATCTCAACCAGCTCACACCCCTTGCCGCGCTGAACCTTTTATCTGAACTGAAGGCCCAGGTGAAATAGACAACAAGACTATTTCACCGCTGAGTACGCCGAGAACGCGGAGAACGAACTTCCCGCATGAGGATTTTCGCGGATGAACGCGGATGAAGAGTTGTGAACTGAGAGGGATTCAGTTGATTTCTCGGCGATCTCGGCGGTGAAATGGTTTTTGCAGTTGCCGCCTCGAAGTAAAATACCTTTCTACCGCATGCCTGCAAGATCGAACTCCAAATCCACCGATATTGGCCAGCTGCTCGTCATCGGCTTTGACGGCACCGAAGTCTCGCCCGTTCTCCGCTCTCTGCTCACCCGCATTCAGCCCGGTGGAGTGGTCCTGTTTGCCCGCAACATCGTAAACGCGCAGCAGACGCACAGACTTCTAACGGACTGCCGCCGCACCGTCGTCCCATCCCTCTTCACCGGCGTTGATCTTGAAGGTGGGCGAGTCGATCGCTTTCGCAACGTCACCGGTCCCGCTCCTTCCGCGGCTGACGTTTTTGTAACTGGCGAACGCAAGCTTTTTCGCCTTCACGGCGAGCTGATCGGCAAGATCTGCTGCACGCTCGGCTTCAACGTGGATTTCGCTCCCGTGCTCGACCTCGCCTTTGAGGCTTCGAAAAAAGTTATGAACTCGCGGGCGGTTTCGGACGATCCGGCCGAAGTCATGCTTTACGCCCGGGAATTTCTCGCCGGCCTCCGCTCCGCGAAGGTGATCGGGGCGGGCAAGCACTTTCCTGGTCTCGGCGAAGGCAATCTCGATTCGCACCTCGATTTACCTGTGATCCACAAAAGTTTCAGCAAGCTGTGGAACGAGGACCTGGTCCCTTACCGCCAGATGCGTCGCGAGCTACCGATGGTGCTGGTCAATCACGCAAATTATCCCGATGTAACCCGCGACGGGTTGCCGGCGTCGCTCTCAAGAAAGTGGATCACCGTAGTCTTGCGCCGCAAAATTGGTTACCGCGGGCTGATCGCGTCTGACGATCTTGAGATGGGCGGAGTCCTTAAGGCTGCTCCCGTCGAGCAGGCTGCGGTGGAATTCATTCGTGCCGGCGGCGATCTGGCGCTCATCTGTCATGAACAAAAGAATGTGGAAGCGGCATATGAATCCATGGTGCGCGAATACGAGCGTGACGCGCGCTTCCGGCGACGCGTGGCGGAAACCCTAAGGCGTGTGTCAGAGTTCAAAAGGAAGTCTCCGGCACTAAAGCTACGGGCGCCGGCGCCCTCGCCCGAGAAAGTCACGCGCCTCTCGACCCAGCTCTGGGAATTTTCCGAGCGCGTGCGCCTGAGCTCGCTCTCCGCAGCGGCTGCCGCAGGTGGAGAGAGATGATCGTTGCCGGCGTCATGAGCGGCACCTCGGTCGATGGCACTGATGTGTCGCTCGTCCGCATCACCCGGGCCTCGCCCCGCTCTTTGCCCACGCTGAAGCTCCTTGGGCACAAAGCTTTTCCTTACCCTGCCGATGTCCGGCGGCGGATTCTGGTCTCCATGAATTCACCGCGTGCCAGCGTCGCCGATCTCGCCCGCTTGAACTTTTTGCTCGGCGAGCTGTACGCGGAGGCGGTGATCATTGCGCAAAAAAAAATTCGTGTGAAAGCCGAGCTCGTCGGCTGCCACGGGCAGACGCTTTATCATCAGGGCATACCGGCCGACTTTCTGGGGCGCAAGCTCGCGGTCACATGGCAAACCGGCGAGGGTGCAGTGATTGCTGCGCGTACCGGCCTGCCGGTGGTTTCGGATTTTCGGCCCGCAGATATGGCGCGCGGAGGCAAAGGCGCGCCGCTCGTGCCGTATCTCGACTATCTTCTCTATCGCGACCGCAAGATCGGACGCATCGCGTTGAACCTGGGAGGAATTGCCAACCTCACCGCGGTTCCTGCCGCTGCCGCTTTCAAACAGGTTGTCGCCTTTGACACCGGGCCGGGGAACATGGTGATCGACGCGCTCGCCGGGGAATTGTTCGGACAGGAGTGCGACCTGGACGGAAAGATTGCGGCTTCCGGTCGCGTGTTCGACGACGTGGTGGCCCGCTTCCTTACCGAAGATCCCTTCTTTTCGCAAAAGCCACCGCGCACCGCCGGACGGGAGGAGTTCGGCCGCGAGTTTGCCCGCGAGTTTCTCCATGCCGCGCGGCCTTTGGCTTCACGCGGTGCTGCGAACGAAACTACTGTGGAGAAGCGCGATGTGATCGCCACTGCCACGGCGCTCACCGTCCGCTCGATCGTGGAAGCCGTGCGGCGTTTCGTCCCTAGCAGGGGGAACTTTACGGAAATGATCGTTTCTGGCGGAGGGGCGAAAAATCCAACCTTGATGTCGTGGCTCTCGAGCGAAGTGCGCCCGCTTGGATTGCGCCTGCGCTCGTCAGACGAATTCGGCATTCCCTCGAGCGCCAAAGAGGCCGTTGCCTTCGCCGTGCTGGCCTATGAGACCTGGAACCGCCGGCCTTCGAATGTTCCATCGGCAACCGGAGCAAAGCGCCCGGCGGTGCTGGGAAAGGTGAGTTATCCGTGAGGAGAGTGGTTGGTGACTCGTGATTCGTGGCTAGTGCCCGTGGTCAGGGTCTAATGTTTCGCGTGAGTCATTCACCTGAAAAAATACAGAACCACTAGCGACTGATCACGAACCACGAGCCACTCAAATACTATGCCCATCTACATTGCCATGCTCCGAGGCATCAATATCGGTTCGCACAAGCGGATGAAGATGGACAAGCTGCGCGCCTCCTGCGAAAGTTTGAAATTTACCGATGTCCAAAGCTACATCCAGAGTGGCAATCTACTCTTTCGTGCGCCTAAGCTGACCGATTCGGCGCTCTCGAAGCAAATAGAAAAGTGTATCGAGCGTGATTTCGGGTTTTCGGCGGACGTCATCACTAGAACCCGTGAAGAGATGAAGAGCATCGTCAACAGCAATCCGCTGACTAAAGACAATGGCGTCGATGTTGCCAGGCTGCACGTAGTCTTCCTGCGCGAGAAGCCTTCGTCCGAGTCCCTTAAGCGACTAGAAGAGCTGACGCTCCCGCCAGACCGCGTGCGCAGTTCCGGCCGTGAGATCTATTTCTACTTTCCCAACGGTGTTTCGGGCAGCAGCTTGTGGAAGCACCCGCTCGACAAAGTCCTCTCGACCACTGCGACCATGCGCAATTGGACTACTGTCAACAAACTCTATGCCATGGCGCTGGAGCTCGGATGACAAGAACCGCGTGTGCGAAAGTTTGTGGGAAGGCGGACTTCCGCGCCTGCTACATGGTTCTCCTACTCGCTACCGCTTTGCTTACTTCCTGCGCCCGCAAACCCGCCCCCAACACGCTGGTCATGATCATCGAGTCGAGCCCCACGAACCTCGACCCGCGCGTCGGACTCGACGCCCAGTCCGAACG
>DATBIE010000025.1:0-9428 GCA_036557105.1 Terriglobales bacterium | reverse complement strand
GGTCAGAATCGAAAAGGCCACCCGGCAACAGGGCGGCCTCTTCTTTCAAGGGAGAATAGTTCTAACGGAGGGTTAAACCGTCAAAACTTTCTGGCGAAATCTTATGAGCCGAGAACTGGGGTGTCAAGAAAACTTTTTAGAAATAAGCTCTTTGTTTTCAGTGTTTTGGACGAAGGTCGTTTAAAAACCAGGAACTGCCCCATTTTGAGACAGGAAGCATTGCAGATGCATCAACCGGCTTTGATTGAAGAGCTTACATCAGCCTCTGAGGGCTTTTCGGGCCTCTCAGAGAGGTTCAGGGCAATAATTTCCAACTGCTCTGGCCGGTCGAATACTTTTCCGGGCAAGAAGCGCTTTATCGCAACCCGGAATCCGCCAAAGGCAACTCCGACGAGGATGGAGAAGCCGCAAACAATGGCGGCGAGTAGGATCACCCCAACAATAAGGTTGGCAGCGTTGTCGCGACGCGTGAAATATGTGTTCTGGTTCCATGTGACGTCGGCGTCGTAGTTCACCATAGAGAGCAGAGACTTGGCATCGGCTTCAGAACCCGCCCCAACTGCAACAGCGAGAATGGGACCAGTCCTCTTCAGAAAAACAGCGATATCACCTAGCTGGTGGGCCTGCTTTGCTGCCGCGAGTTGCTTGAACTGGGCGCTAGCGAGTTGCGGAGTTGGATAGCTCACCAGCAACAACGTTGTCTGGTTTCCAGAGATGTTGTACTTGGCGAGCACGGCCTCGGCGCCTTTGCTGAAATCAACGTATTGCGAGGCGAGAGGTGCACCGGTAGCGTCGAGACCAGCGGGACCGACAATGTACTTTGTTGAGTTCTTCACGTACGCTTGCTTGGGTAAATAACCAGGAAGACCAGGGAGATTCTCGCTAGGGCCACTCGGACGTGGCAGGTCTCCGGCCAACTCGCGAAGTTCGGCTGCGGACATTTCTGAAAGGTGTTGAAAGACGGCATCGATGAGGATGTTGCCTTTATAGAAGAGGATGCGCTCATTCAGCGACAAGCCTTGATCGCCGATTTGTTCGGGCAGCATCTGCGGCAATTGATAAAAGGTGAATGCGCCATAGGCCCCGCTGGTGTCCTCGAAACGCGCGGCTCTGATGGTGAGTTTGCGGCCGTCAGAACGCGTGTAGGTTGCACCTTCGAAATCCGTGAAGCCGTATTCCTTGAGCAGAGCGGCGTTGGTGGGATCGGCGACGTCAGGGTTGGCGCTGAATTGGGCAGATTTTGAGAGCTGCCAGCCGCCAAAGGTTTGGGGCAGCATTGCCGGCGGAGCGCCACCGCCCGCGGCCAGGGACAAACCTGTCAGCGCAAAGAGAACGAATGGGAGCAACAGGAAATCAGGTACTCTCATGAACCGCCGCGACACGAAACCCCTGGGAATTAGACTACCGGGCGGGGAGGAAAGTTTCCAGCGGAAGTCCAACCACGAGCGCGAATAAGTAAACGAACAATACGTAGCCTGCACCGGCCGGCCCATCGCGGGCGAGGGCGACCGCGCCACAAGCCCGCGCCACATTGTTGAACTAGTCGGCGGAGGACTTCTCCATTTTGCTGGCTACATTCAGTCCACCCAGACCATCGATGTAGCGGGCGATTCCGTGGTAGAGAGACTCGGCGATGCGCTGGCGGTATGCAGCAGTCTTCAGGCGGCGTTCATCAGTCGGATTGCTAATAAAAGAAATTTCGGCCAGGATCGAGGGCATGTTTGCGCCGATCAACACCACAAAAGGCGCCTTCTTCACCCCGCGATCGCGCTCCGCGGGATTCTTCACTGCCAGGCCTTTGTGAAGCGATTGCTGAACGTCAGACGCAAATTCGCGGGATTCCTCGATCTTCTCTTTCAGGGCAATTTTCTTTACCAGATCCTGCAGCTCGTGAATCGACTTGTCAGAAGCGGCATTTTCGCGGGCAGCAACTTCGAGAGCCTCCGGCGAAGACGTGAAGTTCAGGTAATAAGTTTCGACGCCGCGGGCATCGGGGTCATGGCTGGAGTTGGCGTGGACAGAAACGAACAAGTCCGCCTGCTCCTGGTTGGCGATCGAGGTGCGGGTCTCGAGCGGGATGAATGTATCGTTGCTGCGAGTGAAAACGACCTCAGCGCCGAGGCGAGACGCGAGCAGTTTGCCAAGACGCTTGCTGACGTCGAGAACCAGATTTTTTTCGAGCAGACCGTGCCGGCCGATCGTGCCAGTATCGTGACCGCCGTGACCGGGATCGATGACGATTTTCCCGATTCTCAATCCCAACGTCCGGATGAGTGAGCGTTCGCCTTCAGAAGTTGGCTCGGCTTCGCGCAGCGGCATGGCTGAGGCAAGTCGGGTTTTTGCCGCGCGCTTGGATTTCAAAAGCGCAGTCTTGGTTGACGGCTTGGGAGCGCGCCGGGCAGGAGCTTCATCTGTGTCCGGGGGCGGATCGTCAGCGTCCGCTTCGACAATTACTCTTTTCGGAACCGACTCACGGATGGAAGGCTTTGTTGAAGGAGCAACAACTCTATCGGGCTCCTTCTGGTCGCCGCAATCGTCCGCATCAGCGTCATCGTCGGAGCAGGTGCGAGATTTATCTGCAGCCGCCGCCTTGGTGTTCACGTCCTTCGGATGCGCGTCACCCGTGTGAATATCAATGATGAGGCGGGGCGGGTTCAGTGCCAATGACGCGTCGTAGTTTTGGCGGCCGTCGGTTTCGATGACGAGCCGAGCGCGATCCGGCTTGAATTGAGCGATACGAATCTTGCTCACTCGCCCATCATTCAGCTCGATGTTCGAACCACTCAAACCGGAAGCCAAGGTCGAGCTTTGCAGATCGAAGTAAATGCGATCGGGATGGCTTATGCGCTGCGAGATGAATTTAACGTCCTGGTCGAGGTTGACGGTGATGCGAGTGTAGTCGTCGGCTGTGTGGTGCTCGATGGACGTGACCCTGACGATATCGTCATTCGCGTCATCTGTTTGACTTTGAGTGTTGGTCTTTTGATCTGCGCGCTTCTTCTTTGAAGCCGATGCGTCAGCCGAAGCAGTATTGTCGGCTTTATCGTCTTCGTTGTCTTTCGCACTCTCGTTATCGGAATCTTCCGGTGATGAATTGGCGTTCAAGGCGGCGAGTTCAGCCTTGGCTTCTTTGAGCAGATCTCCGTGCTGATAACGGCGAATGAATTCTTCGAAAGCGGCGCGGGCATCGGCTTTATCGTCGAGATCGTTCTTGTAAATTTCGCCGATGGCCAACAGGGCTTCGACTCGGTGCTTGCTGCCGGGATACTCGCGACGCAGAAACTTGTACTCCCGCACGGCCGAGTAAAGCGCCATCTGATCTTTAAAGTGACGTCCCATTTCTGCGGTGAGCTGGGCTACGAGAAATGCGCTTCCATCGGCCTTGGTAGAAGTGGGAGCGTCAAGAACAACCTGGCGGTATGATGCGATGACAGCTTCGTATTCGTGGCGGGTACGAGCCTGGCTCGATCGCCCTTCCAGGTTCTGGCGTTGCGATTCAGCTTTGTTGAACTGCTCGTCCGCCCAGGCCTGAGACCGATGCACGCGTGCCTGCGCGAAGCTAGTCGCCACAAAAAGAACCAGCGCGGCGCGTATCGACACAGAACGGCATCCGCCAGAAAAGGCGGCTGCGCGCCTCACAGCCCGGCAGAAGGCGGCCTTATTCAAGTGCAAGTCCCTGAGAGAGATTCAGTTCCGCTATGCTGCTGTACTTAAGATGCCCCTAGTCCGTGTTGCTGATGTAAAGCACACCCCGCGAGTCGCGCTGGACCCGTACCGGGTCATGCGAGACGCCCGGAAAATAAGTGCTGCCCAAGTTCCCACCATAGAGCTCGGTAATGCGTTTCACGTAGTTGCGGGTTTCCGCATAGTGCGGAATGCCCGCGCTTCGTGCAACTGCGCCCATACCGGCGTTATAGGCCGCAAGGCTCAAGCGAACGTCCCCATTGTAGCTATCGAGAAGGTCGCGCAAGTGCTTGACCCCGGCATCGATGTTCTGCTCGGGGTTGAAAGGATTTGTCAACTTCAAACGGCGTGCGGTTTGCGGCATGATCTGCATCAAGCCCATGGCTCCCTTGCGGGACACGGCGTTCGGATTGAAGTTTGACTCCACCTTCACCAGAGCGCGGACAAGGTTCGGGTCCACGTTGTGGCGGGTTGCAGCCGCGTCGATGGCTTCATCAATCTCTCGTTGCGTAAACCCGTTACGCGGCAGAGAGTTTTGCTGACCGGGCTTCCCAAGATACTGATCGACTTCCGCCGCTGCCGATTTCGCAGCTCGAACGTTGGCATGCGGGACCGGCTTCCAGCGGTGCTCGACGGTGCTCCAGAAAACCAAACCCCTGGAGCCAGAACGGAAGGCTTGTACCGGAGCTGCGGCCGTCCGAGCTGGATGCGACGGCGCAACTACATCATTTACATAAACCTTGTGCCCATCATTATCGGTGGTGGTGGTGATCGGAGTATTCCCGGCAGCCTGCACGCATGGCGTGAAGGAAAGGAGGGTCGCTATCGCGGAACTTGCCATGAGCGCGAGTTGCAGGCGTTTTCGCATACCGGGGGTAGTACTCGCGGGGTGGAACGCACCCCTGCACCTACTTCCCGGAACCTGTCGGAGACCCTACCAGAGCAACACGATTATAGGCCGGATGCGGGGGCTCAACAATGATTCCAAAGGGAATAGAACCACGGTGGTAATGCAATGTAATTACCTTAGAATGTTGCATTTGGATGGTTACCCATGTGCGTGATGCAGGACTTTCGCGAAGTCCGGTGCTCAGATTTTGCCGGAGGTGATTGTTTGCAGCATTTTTCGCACGACTCTTTGGCAGGTGATTGTTCGCAACAGGCGCAGGAGGCTGACATCTGGCCTAGGCTTCTATGACATCTAAGAACGCGGCCTGAGGTCACTGACGATGCTGGAATTTATCTGCGAAACCTGCCACAAGCGCCGTAAAGACAGTCAGGGCTGGATTCTCGGACTGGCCGCTGAGAGTGTAGGAGTCCAGTCGGCGCGGCGCGAGATCAATATCCTTTCCACCTGGTCGAATGAGCAGGCCGTCCATCCCATGGCGGTCCACTTCTGCTCCGAACGCTGCAAAGAGAAGTACATGAATTGGCTCTTTCACGGCAGCATTGCATCGTAGGGTCCCTCGACGATTTGGAAATCTTCGATAGATAGGATCGACTATCGCTGAAAGCCTATCGCCCGAACCAGACTCTGAAATCGTGGGTCGCCACGCAAGGGTTCAAGTTCCGGATCTATGAACATCCAAAGAGCTTCAGGATCGTGATTTTGATAGGAACGCTTCAGCTCGGTGATTGCCGTTTCTTTTTCTCCCAACTGGGTGTAGTCCCGCGCCAAGTAATAAGAAGGACGAGGCAGATGACGATGAAATTTGAGCGACTGACGAAAATAGCCGGCGCTTCCAGTATTGGTATAGGCGGACTCGATATCGTTGATCGCCGAAATCATTGCCGGATTGAAATGATATTCCTTAACAACACCTTCTGCCCCGGCTTTCAACGCGCGGATTGCCTCCTCAAGTTTGCCTTGGCGCTGAAATGCCACAGCCATTTCCCAATGAGCGGCGACGAGCTGCGGGTCGATCTCCAGTGTTTTCTTGAATTCGCGAACGGCATCGTCATATCGGCCGGCGTCGCGGAGGCTGCTGGCGAGTTCGTGGTGAACTATTGCTGAAAGCGGGTCGAGCTCCAACGCTGCCTCCTCTTCGCGGACCGACTCCGCATGTCTTCCTGTGAAGGTCAGCAGCTCTCCATACCATTGATGCGCGGTTGAATAGTTTTGGTTGAGAGCGAGTGTTCGACGAAATTCTTGTTCCGCGCCTCGAAAGTTCCAGTCGTGATACATCAGAACTTGAGCCTTGGCCAGGTGCGCCTCCGGCGAAAAATCGTCCAGCGCCAACGCCCGAGCAGCCGCTTCCATTGCTTTTTCAAAGGCTTCGTTTGAGGACATCTCGGTCAGAAATGGCATAACCAGATAACAATGTGCAAGCCCCGCATAGCCGCGCGCGTCACCGGGGTCCCGCTGAATGGCCAGGTTAAAGTACTCGATCGCTTTGTGAAGACTTTCGTTGGTGCGAAGCGCCCAATAGTGCCGGCCCTGCAAGTAATCCTGAAAAGCTTGAGGATCGATGGGATGGTCGCGCGAGAGAACCTGCTGCTGGTTCTGAGTCAAACGTAGCTCTACGTGCTCCGCTATATCGTGGGCGACTTCCGACTCCAGGCGGAAGATGTCGCTCAATTTTTGATCATATTCTTCGGCCCACAGATGCTGATCGGTTGCGCCTCTGATCAACTGCACGCGGACGCGTACCTGGTCGCCTGAGCGTTCATACGAGCCTTCTACTACCGCCTCGACATTCAACTCGCGTGCGATCTGGGGAATTGGTTTGTGCGTGGCTTTGTATTGAACAGCCGACGTACGGGAGATGACTTTCAGACCACCAAGCTTTGCCAGGTCCGTGGTGATTTCATCAGTCAAACCGTCGGTGAGATATTCCTGGGAAGGGTCGCCCGACAAATTCTCAAGCGGCAGCACGGCAATTGTCTTGATTGGAACCAGCAGTTCTGTCTTGCGTAGCCAGAGATAAACAGCCACGCAAGCTGCTCCCGTGATCAGGATTACCGTGTAGCGCACCCAGTTTCGAGACGCCCCTTTAACTTCGAGGGGCGGTGCTTTTCGCTGCTTCGCCCTCCACTGTTCGATTTCACTGCGGAAGGCGTACACCGAGCCCTGCTTGTCGTGCAGCTGCCGGTGGACTGGTAGCGCCTCTCGCCTTTCCCACCTTTGAACGGTGCGAACGTCTCGCTTGAGGTAGGTTGCGATCTCTTTCCACGATTCCAGCCGGTCGTTAGCTACCGGGGCATCTGGACCCGTGCTTCGATCCTGGGCTAGATCGGCCATACAACTTCCTTACGTGTTTCCGCTTGGAGACACCACCTATGTGGAGAGGAACATTTTAGCCCCGACATAACCGGAACTCCAATAGAGGAGCACGGCAAACGGCGACATCTTACTACGCCGCGCTTTGCCGCTTGTCACAGTCGCGCTCCACACCACACAGTGTCAGAGCATTGGACGGGGTGTGGCCGTGTTCGTAAGAATTAGAAATCGAGGGCGGGCATCGACGCCCGTATGCATCCCAAAAAATGAATATCGTTCTACCCCAAATAGGCTGAGGGCGGATCAAAGGAAATCTAACTTTCCGCTAAACGCAACTGTCGGCGGGTTGCTATCACCTCTAGGCATTGCAACACTGATAATACTGATTGGCCTGGCAACTCTCGGAGAGTCGGCAGCCCAGACATCGAGACTCCGCCTGAGAATTCTCGTCTTTAACCGCAGCCCCGTGTCAGGAAAGACTATCGCGACCTCGGAACAGCAGGCCAGCCGGATCTTCTCCCAAGCGGGGGTTGATGCCGTATGGATCGAATGTCCTGTCCCGCTTAGACCTGAGTCGGACAGAGCCTGCGCAATCGAGGCGAATAGCAGAGAGGTTCTCGTTCGTCTACTCGACCGTCCCGCGCACCACTATTTTGCCGACAACGTATTCGGTTTCACGATCCCGCCTGTCATAGCCAGTGTCTACTACGAGCCTATCTCCCGTCTGGCGGCGAGCGACAAGTCGGAAGAAGAGATCCCAATCATCCTGGGATGTGTACTGGCACACGAGATTGGGCACTTACTCCTTGGAGCCAATGCTCATTCAGCAATCGGAATTATGCAGCATGATTGGAAGGGAGATCAGCTGAATCTGGCAATGCGCGGCCAACTGCTGTTCACTCCCTGGCAGGCGAAGCGCGTTCGCACGCGGGTCGAAAGATGGCGAGGATTGGATAGCGCCACCATGTCGGCGACGGAAAGCCCCAGCCGCGAGAATGGACAGTGGGTGCTCCCCAAAACAGCTCGCGGACTTCGAGCAGAATTTGGGGATCGCTGAGCGAGTCACGTTCACGATCCGAAATCGCCATTTCACGATGGCGCCATGTGGAAACGAGTGCGAGAAAGGTTCATGTCAGTGGCGGAGTCCCAGAACACTCAAAGACCTTCAGATGTGGAAAACACAAATCGGCACAATGTCTTTCGATTGGAGCAAATAACTAAGATTCGGAGCCGGATACCAACACTTTGACTCAGGAGAATCGGACATGAGCAGACACTTCGTCGCACTTCTGTTCTTCGCCACGCTGCCTTGCGCGGCACAAAGGTTGACTCTCTACGACAATTTTGATCACAAGTTCATTACTCCCTCGCGCTGGGCATATGCGTACTGCTTCTCGTCGGACGGCCCTGAACTCGAGTGCGTTCGCGAGATTCAGAACGGAAGACTTCATCTGACACATCGGGGCTTCGGCCTAACCAGCAGCAACACCGGACAACAGAACGGAGCAGCCGGCGTTGGCTTTGTTAATTCGGAAAGCATCAAGACCGTGAGAACAGACCTGGTAGTTCGCAGCGTGCTGGAAGTCCCGTGCGCAGCAAATGCCAGTTTTGGAACCGGCGCCGGAATCTGGGGCACGTTCTTCAACGCAGGCTCGGGAGATCCGAGCGATGATGTGGGAGCCCAATTCGGTGTCACTCGCTTCTCAGGGGAAACGCCTGGGGAACTCATAGTGCGAGGGCAGACCTTTCACGGCGATGTCTATTCCGACTTCTTCACAATCGGTACGGTCACCATCGGCACTCCGATGAGCATAACTTTGAGTTGGGACCAACCGAACCACCGGTTTGTGATTGGTCTCACAAATCAGCTGACCCGCGTGACTACCACGGGGACCATGCCCTATACGTTCTCCGATACGACGCCCGTTGCGGGACCTGCGAAGACGCTGAGCGTTAACGGGTGGGCTGCAAACTGCACTGCGAATCAGACTTCGAACTATGTCGACGCGCTGTTTGGGGCTGTTTACGTGGGGCGTTGAGAGGGTCATTACTCAGTTGTCGTCGACCGGGGAGGTTTGTATGGCACAGCTCCAAGTTAATAGCCTTTCGCGATTCTTACTCGGAAAGCACGCGAACGTCCTCCGGACGATCCCACTAATCGGCCTCCTCTGCGCGTCCGTCATGTTATTGAGCTGCGGTGATGAACCTCCGGCGCCAGTCGGTCCGCCGGCACGAAACCTGGTGAGCGTCTCCGTCGATCCCACGAGCGCTGAGGCAACAGCGCCCACAGGGACTTCGCCTTTCAGTGCAACTGGGACCTTCGATCAGGCGCCCACCACTGAGGAGAACCTGACCGTGCAGTGGGCATCATCAGATCCTACGATTGCAACCGTCGATAGTGCCAGCGGCCTGGCGACCTGCATCGCCGAAGGCGGCCCAGTCACAATCACAGCTTCTTCCGGCAAGAAAAGCGGGACTGCGCAACTGACCTGCGTCATCGCGTCGCAACCGGGTTCTAGCGGAA
>DATBIE010000024.1:0-18782 GCA_036557105.1 Terriglobales bacterium | reverse complement strand
TATAAGCTGAAGGAGCGGAACTCAGGGAAACCTCCCGCACAGGCGGAGTAATGCGTCGTACCGGACAGCGCTGAACACAGCAGTGCAACCGTAATCAAAGTTTAAGTGGTTCACAGATAAGGGTCAAACACGGAATGGGATAGGAGATAACGAAGTTGAAATGACACTCGTCTGTTGTCATATTAGTAACGAGCTGAGCTGTTGACGTTGACGTTGCTGTTGCCGTTGATCTTGGAGCTGCGCGCTCGCTGCCGCTCGCGCCGGGAAAGCTGGATGTTGGTGAGCCGTTGTAAAAATCGCAATTGTTAGGAAAGTTGTTATGAACTTAGACCTGAGGCGATTCGTTACGTTCACGAGCTGTCCTGGCCGCGATGAACGAACACGCGACAAAAACAAATTCGATGCCAGTCGCTGGGCGAATGTCCCAAGCAGCATTTACTTCAGCATCGATTCCATGATCAGCAGCATTTCGGACGTGACCAAGATATTTCCCCATATTTAGCAACTTCTGCGGCATTTGGTTACCCCTACGTAGCTCATCGAGCTTCGCATTGATTCCTGCACCGGCCAGAGCTACGTGAACGCGACCTGCCAATGCAACGAGATAAGACTCCACCGCATTGCCCGCCGTCAAGACCGCTCCACGTGGATCCCCATTTCTTGCCCGAACTAATGCATCGGCAAGAGGAGTGATGACCTCGTCATATGACACTACTGCGCACGCGTGCGGCCCAAGTTGTTCTCGGATTCGCTGTTCCGCAGCGGCGGTATCCACACAAGCGACGAGCAGCTCTTGCAATCTATTTCCCATTGGGCTTGGGTCAATTTGATAGCGACCACCGCCAATAGAAGAGAAAGCTTGACTATAAGTTCCGAGATCGATCAGCGTTTCCTTAATCTCGTCCCGACTTGGCGCTAAGTTTAATGCTGCCTTTGTTTGTTGGGCAGCTGTTGCAGAGACTCCAGTTGCTATGAATCTGTCCCGGAACGTAACAAACGGCTTATACGACTCCAGCACAATCCTCAGAACGGATGCTTTCTGCTGCTGATTCGGGGTTGTAAGGAATCTCGAAAGTGGGCTTGCTGACTCGTAACCCGCAGCAGTGGATTTCAGAAATCCGAGGTCCACGGCGAGATCGAGTGCGGCTTGTGCCTGCTGATTGGTGATCGCGACAAACTGGGAAACGAAAGCAACATCCGTCGGCACACCGCTAAACACTACTGCCTCGACCGCACTGACAACTTGTTCCGCTGTTGCAGGCGAGAAAGGCATCGGCGTTTTCGACTACTCCCCACCATCCTCGCCTAGTTCTTGCAATTGTTTGAGCAAATCACGAAGTTTTGGTCCGAGTGACTCGACATCTTGGGGTGTACATTGAATCTGAATTTGAATCGCGACGGGTACTCCTGCTCTCGGCTCGGCTTTCTGTCGCTGTGGCTGCGGAGAAACTTCTTCATCTATTACGCCGTGATAAAGCCCACCTTGATAAATTCCGGGTTTCGAAATGGTCGGTTCACCGACCACCGATATTGTCCCAGAGGAATCAACGCCAATGGAGTATTCCGTGGCCATTAGCTTGCCATCCTCCTCACGAAGAACATTTGCAGCCTTGAGAATATCTACCACCGCGCCGGAACCTGCCATGACAGTCGGACTCTTCGGCTGACCCGCGGTGTAGGCCACGTGCGACTGCAATGCGGAATATTCCATCCCGTTCCTGATCTTTACGGCTGCGATAATTCTCTTCAGAAAATCGTTAGCGGAGACTATGCTTTGCCAGTTCCGCGTTATCTCTTCTGCAATGGAGTGATCGAGTGCCCGAGCGAGTGCGCGCCCGGCTTCCGTCATCGCCTTCTTCTTGCCTCCTTGAATTACGCCGATGTTTACCAGGAATCCGTTATTCCTGCTTACGTTAGACGCGTGCATCCCAGCAACGGAGCTTACTTCGGGCAACGACACTTCACCTTCGAAGTGGTTGTACGCGCGGATTACCTTCACGATTTCGTCGTAGGATGACCCAGGTAAGGGGAACCCTTCCTCAGGCATGAATGCCCTCCTGACTGCCTTTTGGGGGAAACTCAGAATTTTACCTCAGCCTAACTCGCTTGGGATGGCTCACGGGCGCATGTTACGAAAATGGAACACCCGTTTAGACTTCGTGGACTACTTCGCCAAAGTGGTGCCCTTGACGCCTTCACATCGCCAACCTGAGGCCGTCCCAATTGTGATCCGTTGCGCCTGGCTCGCTGAAAACCGCGCGATGATTCGCTGTTAACCCTCGCCGGCTGCCTTCGATGACTGCATCTCGGCTGGGGGAACGTCCTCTTTTTCAGTTTTCATCCACGTGGGCACCTGACAACCGCGCCAAAGCCATCCAGTGCCTCCGGTGCGGTTGTCGTTTGCCCCGGCGAATCCAAACCGCATATTGAACCGACACGCTTAGCAAACGCGCAATCTCCGAAGTTTTACAATTAGCGAGTCGCGGCAGAACCATTTCCTTATAGGTTTTTTCATTTAGCCAAGCAGGATTGCTGGATGGCTGCCACCCGCGAATTTCAGACCAATTCCTTTTCTGTGTGGCTGAACGCGAAAGTTGAGCGGTTGGGCTCTGTGCTGTTAATCGCCCTTTTTCGGCAACACTTCTCATGTGTTCCGGCAATCCGGGTTTCGCGCATGTAATACAGAGGCGTTCGCCGCCTTTGCTCAAGGGATGTCCGCAGTTCCGGCAAAGCTTTTGGGTGAGTGGACTTGCAATTATTTCGGATTGAGGAAGGCGTCCCTTGGCTTCTCGTTTCCTATTCTGCGTCAATCGCGTCGGCGGAAATTCAGTGTTACTGCGTTTGCGCGTAGTCGACCAAAGCTGTTGAACAACCCACTCAGCTACCGGCGCAACGGCGCGTCCCCAAATCGGTGCGGTGTCGCTGAGCTGACTGGTGAGCGAAGACATCAACCGGCAATTGCCATCGCTCCGCTCGAAAAACCACTCTCGACGAAGTGGACGTGAAAGAAGCCAAGTCAATAAATAGCGGTCTACCTGGGGACGAACAGACTCCATGAGGTCGCAAGCCAACGAATCGCGAGAGGTCGTATCCATGTGCAACATGCCGAGCCCCGGATCGAGCCCAAGCGTAGCTGCAGCCAGCCGGGATTCGGCTTCCAACAAAGAGTAGAGGTAATTCAAGATGGCGTTTGGTGCGTTGGATGCCAGCCGAGGAGAACCCGTAAGAAGCGACTTCCGCGTTCCGAAGGTTCGCCAATGTTCAGGTACGCGCGGCAGGTCCTTTACTGGAAACGTAATCGGAATGTCGCGGAAAGCTGACCAGTAAGCGGCTGCCCCGAGTGATTCGAGTTGGCGAACCAGATCGAGCCGTTCTGCATTCGGCAGAGCAGCGCGGAACCGCCCGATTTCATCCGCGGTGGCTGCATCGTGCAAAATATCTCGGACTACCTGCTCTTGTCCAAATAACTTGCGAGAAATCAGTTCGCGGGCAATTCTCAACCCGACTTCCGATCCGAATGCTAGAGCCTGCGCCCTGCGTAGTTTGGCGTCAGAGGGGCGAACGGGACCAGTTACCGCCAGCACTTTCCCGTTCGTTTCGATCATTGCGAAACTCACATCTTGGTCCGAGAGCCATCGCACGGCCGCGAGGGAGATCACGTCTGAGCCGATGACTACAAGACGCTTCAGCCCATGCCCGATTCGAGGTAGTCGGAACCAGTAGCGCTCGGTGCCGATGCCATACTCGGCGAGCAAATGTCCGTGTTCGACCCGAATCTGGACGCCATAGCCATAAGCAGTGATCACGCCGGATCGCGGCGCAACGGAATTGTAGGAGTGCTGAAGTTGAGATAGTTTTTCGGTAGCTGCCATGGGAGCTGATCCTCCTTGGTGGTCAGGGTCGCCGTCTGCTCGCAACAGGCGGCAGGCCCGCCTTTCTAACTCTTGCGTTCTGGTTTTCTTCTGTTTTCCCGATAGTTTGCCTGATAGTAGTTGCGCATGTACTGCCGACGATGTGCCTTCCATTGCTCACTTTGGGTGTAATTTTTCTGCTGACACAGCATGGAGCAATACTCCTGATGGCGAAATTTGGCGTACAACCACTTCCCACAATTGGCGCATTGCTTCAATCTGCCTAGAGAGCCGATTTGCGTCAGTTTCAAGATCGCTTCCATCGCTTCGCTGGCCCTCATCCTTAATCCTTCTTCACTTTTCTCATTCGCGTGTCCCCACCATGTCGCCCACTCACTGGAGCTCCCCGCTCCACCGACAGCGACCTCAGCGCGAGGCACAAACTTGAAAGTTGCCAGTTCTCGCTGAAGCGAGGCCACCTTATCGTCAATTTCGCAGAGCAGCCTAAATTTTTCTGGGTCGCTCCTTCTCAGAGACAAGTCAGGCCACAAGAGCCCTCTGAGGGGCTTCGCCATACCTTCAATTTCGAGCATTTGGAGCAAAATTCGAAGCACGCTCCTGCCTGACTCTGTTTTGGTTCCGTTCAGGAACTTAATTAAGTCATCGAGCAACGACAAAGAGGGAACAAGCCCTCCTGCCACAGTTACGCGATGCAGTCGTTCGGATTCTCGTCTATATAACATATGGCTTCCTGCCTATGCCTGAGTATTGATTGTACTAGCAGACCCGATTTTCGCATAGGAGAATTTGATCTTCATTCTTGCTCTGGCAGGAAGTGCCAGAGGCGAAAGGACGGATTCGTGCATGAAAAAAAGAAAACGAACCCAACGGAATACGGCGAAGTCTACAAAATCTTCGACGAAGCGAAAACAAGCACCGCCTGAAACCGTGGATGAATTCTTCTCGCTATCAAAACGCGCCCAGGAGATTTTGATTGCTGTACCGAACGCAATTTCGCTGGTGAGATCGAATCATCTGTCACCCACGGCGGCAGCCAAGGCCACGGGCATTTCGCCAGGAGTCCTGAAGCGCCGTGGCGGCACAGCCCTACAGAAGCTCGAAAATGGCCGCTACGCCGCCCAGCCATTTGATGACTTGTTCCGAGTTGTGATCGCGGTTGCAGAGGGCAGAGGACCCATTGAAATCGCGACGCGCGACTCCCGTGAAGCTAGCAAGGCAGGAAAGCATTCGGCTGCGGTTCATCGCTATCTTGAAACGGGCGACGACTCTGCACTCAGGCGCTTCGAAGGCCAGTACATCCTCGACTCGCAGGGGAAAAAAATCCCGCTGCTAACCGACCTTGAAGAATTGGACGAATTGGGCTCTGCAGGCGTCCTCTCGTTCGAATCACTTTACGCGAGGAGTTTATGACACGCGAGATATTTCCAACACGCAATGCCGCTGCAGCTCATCGGCGGAAGAGTGTCGCCGCTCGCCGCGTGGGACTTGGGGCAGCCTGCGCATGCGGAGAAAAGAGGCCGGAAGCACTCATACCGAACGTCAACCCGCCAATTTGTGCCGCTTGTCAAAGGACCGCTCTGGGAAAATCAGCGGTAGATAAACACCATTTTGCGAGTAAGGCAAATAACGCGACAACAATACATGTCCCTGTCAACGATCACCGCGCGGAGCTAAGTACAGCTCAGGCGGACTGGCCGCAATCGACGCTCAGGAACATCGAAGGCAGTCCGCTACTCGCCGCCGCCGGTTGCGTGCGCGGATTTGTCGATACCATTCTCTACTTGATCGAGCGGGGATTGCTTTGGATAGCGGAATTGCTGGAGAACCTTGATGAATTCCTGATGAAACAGCTGGGCCCGGGGTGGTGGATCGGGACAGAAGTCGAGCAATTTGCTCCAAAAAGGAAGCCGCATGCCAAATCCTGAAATTCGATCCCTACCGATTGCCGTGCGTGTTTATCCTCAGCAACTCTTCGGGGAAATGGTCAGCCGCTCGAACACGTTTTGGATGGAACCTCCAGGAATTCTGGTTATTCATACTGTCGCCCGGAGAGACGCGCGTCAGAAGCTTCTGATTGGAAGTTACCAATTCATCGAGTCCGACCGATGCCGAGAGGAGGGCCTGTTCTATGGCGATCTTTCTAGCGCCGAATCTAGGAGACTAAAGAAATACACGGCGCAACACTTCGCGAATACCGATAGCAGAGCCAGGCGCTTGCGGGTCATAACTCAACGCGAATTCCTTAAACTTTTGTATGAGCTTGTCTACAAGGCCCGATGCCTGGTTGTCGGGTTCAACCTTCCCCTTCATCTTTCACGCTTAGCCTTCGACTCTGCTCCCGCACGCGGATTCTTTGCTGGTGGGTTTTCGTTCGGTCTCTGGACATATACGGACAAAAAGGGGCGTGAACGTCCGAATAAATTCAGGCCAAGAATCTGTGTCAAGTACATCGATAGGAAACGCTCGCTGATCGGATTCACGGCGCGAAACTCGCCAGACCAAGAAGACCTCATACCCGAGGGTTCTCGATCTGGTGAACCGAAGCCAGGGTATAGATTCCCCGGCCATTTTTTAGACCTCCGCACGCTCGGGTTTGCTCTAGCTGATGAGGTCTTCTCTCTCGAATCCGCGTGTGCGGCATTTGGAGTGGAACTTGGGCATCAGGGCGCGTCGTAAGGCGGTCACGGAATCGCAGATCGATGATCAACGCCGCGAGCTATCAGCTCTCACCGAACTGGCGACGAAACTGATTCAGGAATTATCCGATTACGAGATCGGCCTTCCCCCTACTCACGCCTTCTCAACTGCATCGGTTGGGAAAGCCCACCTAAGAGCAATGGGTATTGAACCCATTCTTCAGCGGCAACCGAAGTTCCCAAACGAATACCTCGGCTATGCCCAAACTGCGTTCTTTGGCGGCAGAACTAGCGTAAACATTCGAAAAATCATCTGCCCTGTCGTGTACGTGGACTTCTTGTCCATGTACTGCACGGTCAATTGCTTGATGGGCCTTTGGTGGCTGGTGATCGCACAAGAGATTCGCGTTGTAGCACACCGTAAAAAGAAGCTCGAAGCATTTCTGCGAGGGCTGACCCCCGATGCGATGTTCAAACGGCAGACGTGGAAGCAAATGACTGGATTCGCGAAGATCATTCCGAACGGCGACATCCTACCAATCCGAAGCCGATACGGCGCAGCAAGCAACGATTGGCAAGTCGGCATAAATCATGTTTCCGCCAAGGACGGAGAAGCTCTTTGGTTTTCTATTCCTGATCTCGTTGCTTCCGTGTTGCTGACAGGTCGGATTCCCGAGATCGTCGATGCATTTTTCATTCGTGGCTCGGGAACAGCACCAAAACTTGCTCCGACAAGATTGCTAGGGCTTGTCGATGTCGACCCTAGACGCGATGACTTCTTCAGGGTGATCGTTGACCAGCGACTGCGGCTTTCCTCCCGTTCAGACCTTACCGCTGTTGAACGGAAGAGACTCGACAAGGCGCTAAAGATTCTCGCCAGCGCTACAACCTACGGTATTTGGGCGCAAATGGATCGGCTAGAAGGTGATGAAAAGGTCGAGGTCGCGTGCCACGGTATCGATTCCGAAACCTTCACATGCAAAGTTTCTAATCCAGATGCGCCCGGTGAATTCTGTTTTCCGCCACTCGCATCATTGATTACAGGTGGCGCGCGGCTGATGTTGGCGTTGCTCGAACGTTGCGTGACTGAGCTAGGCGGGACCTATGTGATGGAAGACACGGACTCGATGGCCATCGTCGCTACCGAACATGGGGGGTTGGTCGCCTGTCCAGGAGGCCCGTTTGAACTGAGTGATGGCCGCCGAGCGGTGAGGGCACTGTCTTGGCAGCAGGTCGATCAAATAGCTGCGCTGTTCCGAAAGCTCAGCCCCTATCGTAAAAAAGCTCGCTCAATCCTGAAGATCGAAATTGACAACTACGACCTAACCACCGGGGAACAACGACAGGTTTACTGCTTCGCAATTTCCTCAAAGCGCTACGCATTATTCTTGCTGGATGAGAGCGAACCTGCCTTGCTCCAAAAGGGCGTCAACAATCCCGAAGACAGGTGGTCAGAGCACGGCCTCGGCCATCTTCGCAATCCGCTGGATTTTGAAAGCGAGGATCGCGGCTGGATTCGCACAGCATGGCTCAACATAGTTCGCAGGGCCTTGGGATTGCCGACTGAGCCTCTCAGCTTCGAACACTTTCCAGCCGTCGGCAGAATTACGATCACCAGCCCCAAAATGCTGCGATCACTGGGGAAGATAAACCGTGGGAAAACATACAAAGACCGACTGAGACCCTTCAACTTTTTGTTGTCCTGTCACGTGAAGCAATTTGGATATCCATTCGGCGTTGATCCCGAAAAATTTCATCTGGTGGCGCCCTATGAACCTAACCCGAACCGCTGGGTCAAAACGCCGTGGATCAATCAGCACACCGAAGAGGAATATCGAATCACGACCAAAGGTTTTCATGGCTGGCGAGGTAGAGCACGAGTTAAGACGTACGGTGATGTGCTGCGCGAATATGAATTCCATCCAGGGTCAAAAAGCGCCGATGCCGCAGGGAATCCAAGCGGCAAGCAGACCATAGGCCTGTTGCGGCGCAGGCACATTCGCGTTGGTCACGTAAGCTACATCGGTCGGGAGTCGAACAGGCTCGAAGAAGTGGAAGCGGGAATCATTCATTCGGCGCAACGTGTGTACACCGAATATCCCGATCCGCGCCGGGAGGAATGGCGAACCAAGGTATTGCCGACGCTAAGAAAATTTCCCGTACGCGTTCTCGCGCGGCTGACCAAAAAATCTCCGTCAATGTTGAAAAGAACACTGTCCGGCAAGAGCCGGCCACAAAAACAAAATCAGCTCCTACTCGCGTCAGCCCTTCGCAAGATTGGCGCTCTATAGGGAGCATACTTACGGCGATTGTTGTGGCAGTATGGCTGCCGCGCAGGTCAGGTCAGTGAGGGCGAATCGACCAAACAAATGCTTCGTCTCCGATCTCAAGGCGGACCTGATTGAATCCTACGGAACGTAGCTTTGTTAAGCCTGGTTCCTTATAAACGCTGTTTTGCTTGAACTCGGCTGCAAAGTTCTCAGGCGAACTAGGAGGAGCAGACTTCAGTTTCCAAATTAACGTGTCACCATCGGCACGAACATCCCAATCCTTTCCTGCGTTCGTGGCAAGGAACGTCGCGACACTAACCCGCTCGTCCTGGGAGACTGGGTGGTTTTCGGTAGAAGGGCCAATGGACCTCGATAGATCATCTTGCGTGACCGGCGCACAACTCTTACTCATATCGTCATCTGCTAACCCCGACTCTAGAGCTTGCCTAGCTCTGACGATACAGGCAGCCGCCAAATAGCTTTTTGCTGCAGACGCGGATTTCGTGCTCGAATCCTCTCTCACTCGATTGACATCGTGCATGCCCAAAGCAATGGTCTGAGCTAAGAATGGCCCCGCGATCCCTTCCAGTTCGGCGTTCATCGTTTGGATGTTAGCCGCACCAACCGCGAGTTCTACTGCTGCTTCAATAGATTTATGGTGCGTCTCTATCGTCCGCACGGTGTCTTCGGCAATCTGAGCAATCTGTTTCTCCTGTGCAGTCGTTGCCAGTGCAGCTGCTTCATCGCACACTGTCTCCGCACCGGACATCTGAGTCAACCATGACTGCTTCTCGTCGGAAAGCTCCAGCAGCTGATCCTTACTTAAGCTTGTTTCGCGGAGATCCAGTAGATGTTGATTCAGTCGATCAATTGCGAAGAACGCCTGCTTTGCCTTAACAACGAATTCGTTGGAAAGTTTAACTTTGTGGTTGGTAAGCTCAGCGCTGGCTGAAGAGGTAGTCGGTCGATCTTCAGTGTGCGTTTGCGCATCTAGATTCCACAGTAGGAGTATGGCGCAAAGCACAGGACCTAGGGCACGAAACCTGAACCAGATTGTTAGCATAGCAGTGGAATAGCATAGCTCAGTCTACTGACTGTCTTGGAGGATATGTCAGCAAAAATGAACAGCTTCAGGACGCTACAAGCGCTCTTTGACAAGGATGGTGGACCGTAGAATGAAAGGCGCAAACTTGCGATAACGCAGTTTGCAACAATCAACATCCTGCGTTAACGGAACCTTCTTAGACCTGTTAGATGTCAAGCTTGCGCGTGCTCAACCGTTCTACCCACTCAGGATCACGATGATCGAAGAAAGCAGTTGTTTTCCTGTCCAGAGCCCTTATCGCACTCATATCCTCGTCGCTTAGTTCGAAGTCGAAAACCGAGAAGTTCTCGATTATCCTCATCTTTTTCACAGACTTTGGGATCACGATGATCTGTCTCTGGATATGCCACCGCAGGATGACCTGTGCGACCGATTTTCCGCATTTGGCCGCGATAGACACGAGTGTTTCGTTCTGAAAGATGCCCTGCTGGCCCTCTGCGAAGGGAGCCCAGCCTTCGGTCTGGACCTTGTATTTGTCATTCAGCTTTTGTGACTCGATCCGCTGGTGGAACGGATTTACCTCGATTTGGTTTACCGCAGGTGCGACCTTGTTGTGAAGAACGAAATCCACGACACGGTCTGGGTAGAAATTGCTCACACCGATGGCCTTGAGCGTGCCATCTGCATTCAGCTCCTCCATGGCCCGCCACGCTCCATAAACGTCACCGTACGGCTGATGAATAAGGTAGAGATCTAGGTAGTCGAGTTGGAGCCGTTTGAGCGAATTCTTAACCGCCCGCTTCGCACCTTCATAGCTTGCGTCCTGTACCCACAGCTTGGTCGTGACGAACAGCTGCTCGCGCGGTATACCGCTATTCTTGAGCGCTCGGCCTACGGCTTCTTCGTTCAAGTAGGAGGCGGCGGTATCAATCAGCCGATAGCCAACCTCGATCGCATCCCCGACTGAGCGCTCGCACTCCGCGAGATCGCTCATCTGAAACACGCCGAACCCGAGTGCAGGGATTTGGACGCCGTTGTTGAGAGTGAGTTTCTTCACGCTTTCACCTTGCTGCTACAGCCGCTACTTCGCACTATTGATCAACTCCACGCGCGCGACTTTTGTGGCAGATTCCGGCTCTCGCTGATCTGTGTGTCATTTATTGTTGTTCATTTTGACTGGCCTGAGCAGATGTGAAAACGTGAGTTGGGCCATTTTCCAGTGGCCGTTTTCTTTGATATATACCTCAGTCACCATAAAAGCATTGGTGACTTCGTGTCCACCGACCACTGCCTGCAAATCGATGTCATCTAGCAGGATGGCTGAATCTCCAAATATGTTTACTTCAACTGCGTAAACTGCAGCTTTCTTGTACCAGATGCCGCCGCTTTCAATGGTAGCGAGTTCCTGAGTTTTCCCCCAGGTTCCTCCCATGTGAACGAACATAGCTTTGTCATCAAATAGATTCTTTAAGGAATCTACATTTTTGTCTGCCATCCAATCCCATTTCTTTTTTGAAAGATTGATGATTTCTTGTTGTTCAGGTGTATGACTCGCGGCAGTTTGGATTGTTTCCGTGGGCGGCTGTGACGACTGTCCGTATGACAACTGCGAAAGCGTTGTTAACAAAAATAGACCTATGACTAGGGTTTTCATGGCTCTCTCCGAATGTGCTGCTTCTCGATCGTGCTTTCCCTTCCATCCAGACTCTATGGGCAAAGGACCGTTTACTGGTAGCCCGATTCTGCCTGCTTATTGCCTATTTCTCTTGCAAGGCAAAAATCAATAGCATCCATATCGGTGGGGAGCTATCTTTAGGATCGGACTGGCTGAGGTTAGAAAATATGAAAAACGCCGAACACAATGACCGTCTAAGAACGAATCCGGACCATCGGTTGCATACACCGCTCGCACATACAATTGCCTCCTACGTGGGCAAGGAAGAGAATCGGATAACCGACATTCCCGGCGTAAGTCTCCATCGGCGGACCTCCCCAACCCCTCCGTGCCAAACGACCTACCAACCCGGCATCATCGTGGTCGCCCAAGGTAGCAAGCAGGTGAATCTCGGCTCGACACGTTTCATCTACGACGAGTCACATTTTCTATTGACTGCGGTAGATTTGCCGATCGTGAGCTGGGTTTCCAAGGCGAGCGAGGAGTTTCCTTGCCTCGTGCTTTCGCTCAAGTTGGACATGTCCATGGTCCGCGAGTTGCTTAGCCATGGGGAAATTCATGTCGCCGAGGCAACGTCCGACAGTCCCGCTATGTCGATCGGGAAGACAACGCCGGAATTCCTCAACGCATGCTGCCGCCTGCTGGATCTTTTAGAGAGTCCAAAGGACATTCCTTTTCTAAGTGGCCTGATTCAGCGGGAGATTGTTTACCGAGTCCTGCGCGGGAGCGTGGGAGCCCGCTTGCGCGCAGTGGCAACACTTGGAGATCAAAGCCACCGGACGGCAAAAGCGGTTGCGTGGATCGTTGCGAACTACGCTAAGCCTCTGCGCGTGGAGGAACTTGCGCAGCTGGCGAGGATGGGTGTTTCGACGCTTCACCATCATTTCCGGGTTTTGACCTCAATGAGCCCGCTTCAATACCAAAAACAGCTCCGGCTTCAATCAGCGCGGAACCTGATGCTCAACAATGGTCTCGACGCGGCCAGCGCAGCATTTGAGGTCGGCTACGAAAGCGCTACGCAATTCAATCGTGAATACAGCCGTTTCTTCGGCCAACCTCCAATGCGAGATATTCGCGCGCTTCTTTCTACTGAAGCTCCGGAACTCGAATTGGTCGGTAATCTCTGAATTGGTAGTTCATAGCCTTCTTCATCGTTCATGGCGCGTGGCGTGCCCGGATGGTCGGCTACTCGGAGACTGAGTCGTTGATGACAATCTCTATATCACTCATTGAGGGCCTTGCGCCACGTCTCCCTTCTGCGCGAGCGGCAGCGAGCGCGCAGCTCCAAGATCAACGGCAACAGCAACGTCAACGTCAACAGCTCAGCTCGTTACTAATATGACAACAGACGAGTGTCATTTCAACTTCGTTATCTCCTATCCCGTCAAACACGGAATGGGGTAGGAAACAACGAAGGTCTCCGAAATCGGAGTTATTTTTTGAAAGAAAACTTCAGACTTCCAGCCACAAGGCGCGGGTATCCAAAATGCGTACCGGAGAAGGGGTTTCCCCAGTTGAAGGCGAAGTCGCGATTTGCAAGGTTCTGGACATCGAGCTGAGCGCCAAGAATGAAACGATCTCTGCGTAGCAAATCCATTCCACCGGACCATCCAAAGAGATACCAAGGCTTTACCCTGCCGGTATCGAAGTTGACCAGGTTCGAGCCCGGCAATGCCCGTAGTTCGCTGGGATCAAGGTCCGGAAGTTCTATGGGAACGCCGCTCTCGTAGCGCCCAGAGAACGAGGTCCACAGCCCTCGCCGTTTTGCAGAATATGTGAGTCCAAAAGACCCTACATTCCGCTGATCATGGTCGGGAGTGAATTCGGTTCCAGGTCCAATTTCAATGAATTCATCTTCGAGAAATAGCCCACCGTTGAGGGGACCGATTTCGATAATTTCATTGTTTGTGTAAGTGAAATAGGCCGAGAAGCCCTGGCGAAGTGGAACATCGAGGCGTGCATCCAATCCTTGTGCCCTGGCGCGTGCAACGCTGTTGGGAAATATGATGTTCGTACCGAGAAGCACATTTGGATCATCGATGTTGCGAAAACGTCGCCACCAGTACGCGACATTCAAACGCAAGTTTTGCGGAAGCTCCTGCGAAAATCCTACTTCCCAGGCAGAAAGCGTCTCGGGCCGAATGTCCGCTCCTCCACCCGAAGCGGCAAATGGAGAAAGTTCGCGTGCTTGCTCGGAACTTGCGATCAGTAGGTTCTCGACCTGCGGAGGCATGTACAGCCGGTTAAATGACGCGCGAAACACTGTGCGGGTGTAAGGCACGTAATAGGAAGCGCCGATTCTGGGACTCGCCTGCTCATCGGAGACCAGGAGATCAGAATGGTCATAACGCAATCCTGCGCTGATTCTCAGGTTACGGAATGGCGAGAAATCATCTTGCGCATAGACCCCTTGTATTCCACGAGTGACATAATCCGAAAATCGAAATGGATTACCGGGAGTAAAGTCCATTGCGGGATCACTGATCTCAGCCTCTTCAGCGGCGTCGGGGTCGGTGACTGCAAAACCGAAAAATTCATTAATGGAAACGCGCTCCGCCTCGGCACCAAACTTGAGAGTATGGCCATGGGTTACATGCGTGAGGCTGGCCAGCACGCCTTGGCGCGTATGGTGGCGATTTTGTTCGGATGTTATCGGGGTATCGAGTTCGCTGGGGACAAGTTTTGATTGAAAATGATTGCGGAAGTAGGAAGCATCGGAAAGCGTATTTGAAGACCAAGTGTGCTGCCATGAGATAGATTCCTGGTCGTGACGAACCTCCTGACGTTCACGTTGGCCCGCTTGCTGCTGATGTTCATTATTAGGCACTCGAAAGTTAGCTCCCTGCAGCATGCCGGACAACCGGACCACATCATTGTCAGTTGCGTTCCAGTCGGTTCGGAATTCAAGCGATACATCTCCTCCACTGTTATTGAAATTGCGCGGATCGACCGGATCAAGGAAGTGATCGGATTGATGCCCAGACCCAGCAAAAAAAACGCCCCAATCGCGCGTGCCCCCACCCATCGTTGTAGCGAGATCTCGCGAATCAAAGCTTCCTGCTCCGAGCGAGACTGTCCCATTCAGCGGGTTGTCGATGCCTGACTTTGGTTGAATCAGCACCACGGCTCCGGAGCGGTCGCCGAACTCTGCGGGAATATTCCCCGTAATCACGTCGAGCGAAGTGATCGCGTCAGTGTTGAAAGATCCCGCAAACAAGCCATCGACACGGTCCGGTGTCGGTACGCCATTGACGACGTACAGTGTGCCGTCATCGACTCCACGTATGTGCATCAGGCCGTCATTTTCTGTATTCCATCCAGGGGCGGTTGAAACTAACGCCTGTAGCTGATCTCTCCGCACGACACTTGGAGTTAGCTTGATATAACTTTCGTCAATCACGGTTTCGGTTCGCGGAGTTTCGGCCGCGACTCCGGTGGAAGCATTTACGGTCACTTGCGTGCCCGCCGCCGCGATCGACATCGTCAAGGGAACGCGCACAGGAAGATTCGACCGCACATCAACCGTCTTTGAAATTGGGCTGAAACCGGATGCCGATGCGCGCAGAATGTAGGCGCCATACGGAACATTCTCAAACTTGAATTCACCGTGATTGTCTGTTTGAACCCGAGTCAATCTTCCGGACAGGGGATTTTCGATTGACACTTGTGCGCTGGAGATGATTGCTCCGCTCGGATCTTTGACGCTGCCGGACACTCTTCCAATCTCGATTTGTGCGCATAAGGAAGCCGAGAGTGCCAGGCAGACCACAGCAACAGCCAGCGTTGTATTTTTAACGGAGAATGAAGCCGTAGAGAGGGTGCGCGGAGTAGAATCCGAGGCGTTTTTTTGCATCAGGGTTGTCGTCGCTCACCTGAATATTCCTTCAGACCCACTTCTGTTCAAAACATTTTCGAGCTACGAAACACTGAACAAAAGACGGCTCCTTAGAATGTAACATGTAGCGGCTAAACAGGCATGGATAGTTCCGACCCACCAATAGCATTGACGGTAACTGTTGCGACGGGGACGAAGCGCGACATCCACGACCCAATCGGAGAAGGAGGTAATTCAACTTTCGATGCTCTAGAAAGCTCGTTGTTTCGATATTCACAGTTCCGGTCAATATTTAGCTTCACCACGCCCGTCGTTAACTCCAATCAGCGTTCACGTCCACGCCCGCTCAGTACGCGTCAGTGAGCGCGTAGTTCCGGCCCTGGTTCGTCCGTTTCTTCAACAAAGTGCCCAGTGCTTGCACGCGTGTGTAACGTTTGGGGCGTTCTGCTCACCATCGAATTAGAAAGGCTCAAGCAGGGCCACGGAGGCACCATGTATCAGCTATGCATCAATATAGGCGGAACCAGACACTGCTTTCCGCTTCCTTCGCTCATCGATCCCATCCACATCCACGTTCCACCACCCAACAACTACCCACCTTTCGAGCTGGCGATCGCGGTCCTTCAACTCGTGAATGTTGTGCCGGAATCTGAACTGTCCAAGGAGTTATCACAGGTGGCGACCAGATTCATTCATCAAGTACAAAAACAATTGCCGCAGGGGACGGAGATCATCGCGCAAGAGAGGGCGGCGAAAAAAGCTGCTTAGTTCAAGCTTTGCGCAAAATCCAGCCCCGTTGGAAAACGGGGCTTTTTTGTCGAAACTGAAGATCCTTGGCTGCGAGCAATGGGCTTTCCTCAAATTGCTGTTCGCTCGCGATGACAGTGCAAAGAGAGCAACGAGGACTGCGCTATTCTGCAGAGGCATCCGCGACCTGGTGGATGGCGATTTGGGCGGCGCGCAGGGGAACGGAGACGTGGACGACCTCATCGGAATCATTCACATCGACCATCAATGATCCCCCGGCCTTTGCGACACGCACATGCTCGTCAGGGTCCTCAACTTCGACGAGGAGGCCATCGGGAGCGTCGCGAAGAGCAGGTATGGCAGCGTCAATGATCGGGAGACACTCGCGCAATTCGTGAGAGCCATGGTGGAAATTGCGGGCGGGAACGAATTCCAGGGCTGTAGTGGCAAGCGCGGCGGGCACGAGCAGATTGACGTTGGTGCCATTGGGCTGCTTCTCATGGACTCGAACATGAATAAAACCTTCGCTTGAGACAGCGGCTGCGCCGACGAGGGCTGTGCCGAGAACGCCAATGCCGAGTTTGGCAAGGAAGATCATCTTGTCTCCTCTGACGGAACTGCAGATTCCTCGCTATGCATGATTGTCGCTGTGCTCGAATCACGCTTGGTCTGTATGACAGAACAAGAATGTCCGACCCACACCTATTCCATGTCGGTGTTGCGGGAGTCGATCCAGACGCGCACGTTGTCATCATGGCCGCTGACGCGGACCAGCGTGGTGTCGCCGACAGTTTCGAGTGCTTTGATTGCCGCCTCGACGTTCAGCTGATTTTCATCCGCGTCAGAGATGAGGGCCTGAGCGACTTCCCAGGGAACCGTGACATCCACGTTCTCATTGCTCTTCTTGTCGATCACATGCACGACAAGTTGACCGTGCTCCTTGGCGACTCGGACATCGTCGCCGGTGTCCTGCACGCTGACGAATTCACCCTCAGGCGCGGTTTTTAGTGCGTCGAGGATTGCGCGTACGTTGACATTGTCAGCCTTGAAGTTACCAATAGAAACTTTACCGTTCTGCAGTTGGCCGTGGTTGATGGCCGGTATCACCTTCTCTGCAAGTTGCAGAGGGACATTAACCCGGACAAGTTCGTGAGTAGCGGGATTGCTGACTCGCACGTGCAGGTAGCGCACCGAGGTGACAGCGAGGGCGAAGGTCGCAGCCAGGAGCACGGCTGAGAGCGCGAACATGTGGGGAACGAATTTCTTCATAGGGACATCCTTTCAGAACGGAGCAAACGGCATCCGTTCGTGGCTTTCCTTCCTAAGGCGAGTTACGTGCCGGCTTCGAGAAAAGTTCCCTGCGAGTACAAAAATTGAACTTGGGGAACTTGACTGGGAACGCGAATTCTCATCAGCAGAGGACTGAGGCACGAAGTCGGATCGGGTATGTGAAAACTATTGCGCAGTGGCCGCCGGAATGAATGAGAAGGCTCGAAAGATCAACAACTTAGAGGCTTTTAAGGTTGGTATGGGCGTTGCAATCGACTAAGGCAGACCAGAACCATCCCCAGCCGCCAATGCTCTTGCAGGCGGTTGCTCTGGAAACGGAGATCTGAATGAAGAGCTTGGCATTCCTGTTAGTGATGTGCATCTTTTCGGCGATTGGCGCAGCTGCTCAGAATTCTGTCGGTCTTTCCATGGCGAATGGGTATCCGCAGATGCTCACGATCGGCTACGAGCGTTCCGAAGGACCTGCGAGGCAGAGACCCCTGGCCCAAGAGCAAGACTTGAGAGAGACGAGCAGCTGTACATACGCGCGTGGTGAGAGGCCGCTTTGGGAAGTAATGCCGGTATCAACCTCTAAGCCGTTGGGCGACATTGCGCGGGAGTTTCGAGAGGAACGCGCGCTGGGGCAAAAGGCTCTAATCGTTTGGCACAACAACTAACACGCTGCGGCTCACTTCGAGCAATTCATCTTTTTCTCGACGAAATTCCCCACCCTGAGTCGCTCTTCGACTACGCGTCAGGGCAGGTTGTAGGGTGGGACATCCGGGCGTCTTTAGGAAAGTCGGGTACGCTAGGCCGTCTTCCGGCTTTGAGTCGCGAAAACATAGGTATATATTCCGAGATTGACGACGCAGACCACTACTCCGGCGATGGTGAGCCAAATAACTGAAACGTCCGGATACACAACTTTGTCCAGGTAGTGCAAGAGGAAGCCGCCTCGATAAGGCTCGACTCCAGCTTTCACTTCGAGCCAGTTTTCGACAAGCGTGAGAGGGCAGGGCCAGGGAAGCAGTTCAACCAGGATTCCCCAGATCAGACATGCGATGTGAAATAGCCTGAGCCCCGGACGGTGCAATGCTACGAGCGCTCCGAAGATCACCCAAAGAATGTAGAGCAGGTGTAGGCCTAGAACTGCCGAAGCCAGTCCTGAGTAAAGGTGACTTATGAATGGGAGCGCGAGCATGGGGCCACAGAACGGCTGCTCTCAATTTAAATCGTTGTAACTCCACTCGCCCAGAGTCGAGTTAGTTTTGCCAGTTCACGTTTACGAATCCGGTGCCGCTTGCCGGAACGGTGTATTGGTGGTTTGCGCCATTTTCCCACGTGACCGTGCCGTCGCTCGCGATCTTAATGAACTTGAATTGCACGGTTGCGCCTGCCGGTAAAGAAACATCCAGGAACCAGTTGGGATAGTT
>DATBIE010000023.1:0-14784 GCA_036557105.1 Terriglobales bacterium | reverse complement strand
GTCTTTCGAATCCATGGCAGCGTTGACGAGCTCGCGAATGTTCTCCACCCGTGAGTAGGCTTCAGGTGTGTCTTCTTCTTCGAGCACCCTGATGTAACCCGTGCGGTCGATCAGGAACTTCAGGATTTCAGCAATGTTGGCCGGACCGCCGGGCGAGCGGAAGGGTTCAGATGTGGCCGGGTTTTCAGGTATGGCGCGGGCGCCCTCGCCCGCGTCTTCGGCTGCCGAATCGCCATCTTCCGGAAGTTCAGCCGGCGGAAGTTCAGCCGGGCCGAAGTCAAACGATGTGTTTTCAAACTCTGCTGGGTCGAAAGCGTCACTCTCGCTATCTGCAGGCTTGTCAGCTTCTTCCATCGCGGGCGAGGGCTTCCGCGCCAGATCTTCTTGTAGCTTCTCCGCATATGTTCCCGCCGCCATCGCTCGCGCGTCTTCAACCAAGTCGCGAAACGACTTCAGCGCCTGCAGAGCTCTCGCTGGCAGCAGACCACGCTCAATGCACTCGCCAATTGCTCCCCAGAGCGAAAGACCAGTTTCCAGCGCTATCCGCTCTACCACTTCCATGGTGGTCTTTCCAATTCCGCGAGACGGACTATTGATCACCCTCAGCAGCGAAACCGAATCCTCAGGATTGTGCACGACTTTCAGATACGAGATCAGATCTTTGATCTCCGACCGGTCATAAAACGAAAAGCCACCCACGACGTGATACTTGAGCTGGTACCGCCGCATTGCTTCTTCGAACAACCGCGACTGCGAGTTGATGCGATACAGCACCGCCGCTTTCGCATCTTCTCCTCGCTCAGTCGCCTCGCGGACATATCGCGCAATCGAGTCCGCGACAAAAAGCGCCTCGTTCTCTCCATCGGGTGCCTCGTAATAGCCGATCTTTGTTCCGCCCTGCCGCGAGGTCCACAGGTTCTTCCCCTTGCGCCGCACATTGTTTGCCACAACCGCCGACGCTGCCTGCAGTATGTTCTGCGTGGAACGGTAATTCTGTTCCAGACGAATAATCTTGGCCTCGGGAAAATCCTTCTCGAACTCGAGAATGTTACGAATATCGGCACCGCGCCACGAATAGATCGATTGGTCTTCGTCGCCCACGGCACAGACGTTGTGCCGCAAGCCCGCCAGAAGCCGCATTAATTCATATTGCGGACGGTTCGTATCCTGATACTCGTCGATCAGAATGTATTGAAAACGTTGGTTGTAGTGCTCACGCACCTGTCCTGCCGATTTCAGCAGCCGCACCGCCTCGAGAAGAAGGTCATCGAAGTCGAGCGCGTTGGCCCGTAGCAGTTCCTTTCTGTACTCCTCATAGATATGCGCGATCCGCTCGGTCTTAGGATCAGCCGAATTTAGATAAACCTCCTGTGGATCAAGCATATGGTTCTTCGCCCATGAAATATGCGACAGCACGGCGCGAGGCGTGAGCTGCTTGTCATCGATCCCCAGCCTTTTCATGATCGATTTCGTTACCTGCTGCTGGTCGGCTTCGTCGTAGATGACAAAGCTTTTCGTGTGTCCGAGAGGCGGTTTCCCCGGAACTGCTGAAGGAATCCGCAGCGCTTCAATGTCGCGCCGCAGCATCCGCACGCAAAAAGAGTGAAATGTCGAGATCACCGGCTTGGCAATGGACGATCCTCCGGCAATTTTCTCCACCCTTTCGCCCATTTCTGCCGCAGCCTTGTTCGTGAATGTTACTGCGAGGATCGATTCGGGCATCGCGCCCACGCGCTCAATCAAATAGGCGATTCGATACGTAATAACGCGCGTTTTGCCGCTGCCTGCGCCGGCAAGGATGAGCACCGGTCCATCGGTGGTTTCAACCGCTTCGCGCTGCTGAGAATTGAGTTGGGAAAGGAAAGACAAGGTGAAGAACGGCTCCAAGGCGCTGATTGAATTTTACTAGAGCGTTCCCACCTATCTGCCTGCTCACGAGTGTACCGTCGAATGTAATTCCGGATCGTGGTACGCAAAAGGTAAGATCGTTCAACGTCCAAGCTTCGGAGTCTCATATGAAATTGTCAGTCAGCATTCTCTTGGCTACGTTACTGATGTCTGCGTTCTGCATGGCTCAAGACGACTCGTCATCATCCCCAAGTCATAAGTCGATCGACACTGGAGCAGCGACGGCGCTGCCAGCGATCGATCCTGGGAAAGAGGCCGACATCAGAAAACTATTGGATATGGTCGGCACAAAAGCGACCATGGTAAGAACTATGGGTGAGATGATCACGAACATGAGGCCGCTTCTCATGAACTCTTTACCACCCGGAGCTTACCGCGAAAAATTGATTACATTGTTCAGCGAAAAGTTTCAATCCAAGGCCGATCCGCAACAGATGCTCGACCTCGCTGTCCCCATTTACGACAAATATCTAAGTGATGAGGATATCCGAGGACTGATGCAGTTTTATTCAACGCCACTCGGTCAAAAAGCGATTGCGGTTCTTCCAAAACTGACGAGCGAGTGCCTTCAGGCAGGAGAAAAATGGGGAGAACAACTTGGGCGAGACTCCATGATCGAAGTCCTTTCTGAAAATCCCGATTTGAAAAGAGCCATCGAGGAATCTAAATCCATGTCGGCGCAATAGTTCGCAAGCCTTACTCGATTCACCTGACTTTTTGGCACTCTCCGCACGGGCATATCTCCCGCAGCCACTTCCAGGAGTAAATACCTAGCTCGTGCCCGTCGTTCCATTTGAACTTGATGGCGTACTTGCCGACTCCCTCGGCAGACACTGGCTTCATGGCTGGCTTGAACATCGGCAGTTCGCCCGGTTTGGCTTTTGGCGGCTCGCCTGGCTTTCGCCCACTTTTGGTGCGCTCTTCGTCACACAATGCGCAGGGGCACGCATCACGCAAATAAGGGAACGTGTAGCTCGAAAGATGCCCGTCCTTCCACTCGATATCTACCCCCTCGCCAGAGGTCAAGTGAACTTTGACCGATTTGGGGTCATGGGAAGACATGGCTTTCCAGTATCGCAGAACTGGTAGTTCGTCGGAGGTCAGTTGCATCAGAAACGAGCTCTGCGAAACCAGCCGTAAGAAAACAGCTTGCCAACTCTTGAAGGCGTTCGGAAGGACAACGCTTTGATTAGCCTGAGCGCAGAATGACCCCATTGCAATCTACTTGCCCGCTATGACCGTTTTTGCCGAATTCATGTTGTCGAAGCGATCATAGGCGCGCACCACAACCACATGCTCGGCGGCGCCAGGGGAGGGGATCGGCAGGTCGAAATCATAGTTCTCCTTCTTGGCATCCGAGAGCTGGCCGACGGGTTCCACGAAATGCCAATCGCCTGCATCGAGCGAATATTCAGCGCGCTTGATCGTCGAGAAATTGTCAGTGGCGCGAAATTGGACGTGAATCTTTCCGGCTTGAACGGAAGCGGCTAGGTCCTGAATCAGAGGCGGCGTTGTGTCGACTTCAAAACGGTCGCTCTCCCGCTCCGATGAAAGTGATTCCCCGGGCGAGTGCGAGGGAGAGTCAGCCGCAACCACCTTGATCGTATATCCGCCGTCGGGTAGCAGCGAGGCGTCGAATGAATAAAACCTTTCGTCCACTCCGTCCTTCAACAGCAACCAGCGCGTCTGACTGTCGCCGCGGTAATAAACGGAATAAACCATGTCGTCATCATTCAAGTCGTGGACGTTCCACTTCACGCCGATGGAATCGCGGTCGTGAATGGCGTTTGCCGATGGATCGAAGCGTTGTCCGGGGTCAAGGTTCGGGGGACGCGGCGCGGGCTGATAACGCACCCCGGCCGTTACCGCCACGTCATCGAATTCTGGCGCAACATTCTTCTGCAAATAGTTCAATTTCACGCTGTCCACACGCGGCGCAGTTGTACCCGGTCGCAAAATCGCCTTCCATTGAATAAAACGGGCCGCGGGCGCACTGATTTCAGCATCCTTTTGCAGATCGATCTTCTTCCACTGGCTCCAGTTTCGGTCGGGATTGTCGACATTGCCGCTGCGGGCGAACAAGTCGACATTTCCAGCGCCACGGAATTCTGCGCGTCCCCACCTTGAAAAAACTTGAGAGTCGAACACGTCGCTTTCGTAGCTGCCTTCAACATCAGCCGCGCTATTCAAAAGAAAAATTTTGCCCAGGTTACTCGTGGAAGCGTAGAGCCCGCCATTCGGCGCTTTGGCGAACGCAGTGACTTGATTGGCCTCTGCCTTGATCAACTCAACGTAATCTTCGCGGCCGGTGACTTCAAAAATCTGGCCGCCATTTCCCGTTCCAGCAAGCAAACGTCCTCGCGAATCGAAGGCGAGTGCGTACACCAGATTGTCGTGAGAAGTCCACAGTAGGGTCGGCGAGCCGTCGGGAGTTATCTTGTAAATTTGCGAGCCGCCAGGAAAGGCTGCATTTGAATTGTTCAGTGTCACTGTAGACTGAGGTGGAGGAGCGTGGCCTGATGATGACTTGGAATCCGATCCCTTTGGCGTTGCCACGTCGATTGTGCTCGATGACAAACTGCCGGAACGCTTTTCGCCGGCCGCTGCAGCATAGATATTGCCTGCGTTATCGATTGTCAGACTGGTGATCTCGCGCTTGGGTGCGCTGTAAAGAACGAAGCCCTCGCCACTGGGAGTGATCCGGTAAACCAGCCCGCTGCCATCTGAACCCGCAATCAGATTTCCTTGAGCGTCAAATTGCAAAACCCGAATGTGCGGCTCGTCACTTTTGAAGAAAAGCGAGTGCTCGCCATTCGGAGCAACGCGGAAGATCTCGCCGTGGTCGCCTGTGGCTACGTAAAGATTGCCGGCTTTGTCTAGCGCAAGGCTCCAGATGTATTTGGTCTTGGGATCGAAGAAAACCGACGAACTCCACAGGGAATCTTTCTTCTCTGCTGATGCAGCCGCTGTAGACCCGTTGTTCTTCCCGGGCTCCAGCTTGTAGACCTTGCCGTCGGGATCGGTGGCGGCGTACAGGACGCCATTCTTATCCACGACCAGGGCTTGCACCTGCAGTTCTTGGGGCTGAAAGATAGCGATAGGCTGTCCACCAGGCGCAACGCGATAAACACGCGCGGGCGCGCCGGTCGCGGCATAGATTTCGCCATGCGGTCCAACGACGCTCTCCCACACCGCGCTCGAAGGCGTGCTGGCAATCAGCTTGAATTCCGGCGCAAGTTGCAGAAAACCATCGCTCGAAATCGCAACACCATGTGAAGTGCCTTTCAGGAAATCGTCGTATTTGGATTGTTCCCAGGTGCGCGTGCCTTCGGCAAAAGCCGCAAGCGTGAACAAAAGGCAAGAAAATAGCAGAAGACTTGAGTTACGCAGCAAGATTAGTGGCCTCAGAAGAAGCGGAAATGATTGAAATCAGAGTAACACGAGAAATTGTTGTGGTTCCCGTGGCCTGGTTCACCTCCTTTTGCGATCTTTATATGATGCTGAACAATTCTTTACACAAGTCCCAGCTTCCTTCACATCTGCCCTGACTACACTTCTTGCAAGGAGAATAATCGTGAAGAAGTTGCTGTTTTCAATCATCTGCTTGCTCGCACTCGTTGCCTCAGGTTCCCCAGCCGCTCATGCTCAGGACACGGACCAACATGCCCGCAGTTGGCCAAATCCCGACCAGGTCGTTGCCAACATGGACGCGACGCTCTCGCTATCCGATGATCAGAAGGCCAAGATCACCCCAATCATTGCCAACCGTCAGGAAAAACTGAAAGCGCTTGCTCAAAGCTCGGAACGCCGTCGAAAGAAAGCCCGCGAGATGAAATCGATCATGTCCGACAGCGACAAAAAGATCCAGGCCCTTCTCACCGACGACCAGGAAAAGAAATACGAAGAGCTGAAACAGCAGCGCAAAGAACAAATGAAAGAACGAAGAGCCGCCCGCCAGCCCGGCGGTTTCCAGTAAGTATCTGGTTGCCAAATCAGCACGAGCGGGAGGCCATCATCGTGTTTTCCGCTCGTGCACGCTCTTCATGTACTGGTGAGAGCTTCGGCAAAATCAAATTGAATGTCCACCCCGCTTCCAACCGAATTGGTTTTTGCTCACCCGTCGGATACCCTCGGCACCTTACAATTCCAGCAGACTGGAGGATTCGGCATGAAGCGGTTGACCGCCCTTTTCATCGTGATCGCTGCAGCAATGGTTTTCTCACAATTTGCCACGGGGCAGGTTGCAAAAACAGAGATCACCAAATGGCAATACGGCAAAACGGGCGCGGTCTCGCTCACTTATGACGACGACTCCATTAATCAGTTCCGCGTAGCCGTGCCAATCATGGACAGCTTCGGCTTTCCCGCGACATTTTTCATCATTACCGGCAACATACAAGGCTCCGAGCATCACGGCACATTCATCGGACGTCCCATGAAGACAATCATTGACGAAACCGCCCGCGTTCCCACAAACAAAGACAACTTCTTCGAGCGCGCATCGGCGATCGGCTATTTGGGTTACCAGGGAACCCTCGCGTATCACACTCGCGCAGGGACGCTCTACGACGAAGGCAACAATGCCGAGCAGGCATATCGCGTTCTGGACGAGGCATTCGCCAAGGCGCGGGCCGGCGATTTCAAACCCGGGCAGGAAACCCAGCACGCCGAAGGAGGCGACATTACATGGGATGAGCTGCGGGCGCTGGCAAATCGCGGATACGAGTTCGCCAGCCACACAGTCACGCATCCCCGTCTCGCCGTACTTGACGATGCCAACATGGAGTACGAACTCGAGATGAGCCGGCAGGAGATCCTTACTCAGCTCGGTTTCAAACACACGTTCTCAGTTGAGTGCCCCTACGGCACCGAAAATGACCGGTCGGTCAAGTTCGCGCTGGCACGATACCAGCTCGCGCGCAACTACATGCCTGATGCAAACGTCGATGATCTGGACCGCTCGAACAAGATGGACCCTGCCGATTCTCATAAAGAATATGTGCGGTGGCAGCGCGGGCCGTTGACCAAGACACCCATGCCGCTGATGAAATCCTGGGTCGATAAAACCTCAGCGCAGGGCAACATTTGGCTCGTCCTCGTATTTCATGGAGTCGACGGTATTGGATGGCAACCGAGAACCAGCGCGGACTTGAAGGATTACTTCGGCTACATCAACTCACAAAAGCAAAGCCTGTGGATTGCCACCTTCCAGGATGTAGCCAAATACATTCGCGAACGCACGCGGGGCTCGGTCGCTTCATATCGAGACGGCGACGCCATCAGCGTCGTCCTGCGCAGTGATGTCACCGATGTGGCTTATGATCTGCCACTCACGTTAAGAACGTACGTTCCAGCCGAATGGAAGGCAGCGGAAGTTAGGCAGGGCCAGCGAACGCAGCCTGTTCAAGTTCTGCGGGAAAACGGCGCAGATTACATCCTCTATCAAGCGATTCCCAATGGAGAAGATGTGCATCTGTCCGGCAGGCCATAGCTGGAGGTCGGCGCAAAACTTTGGATTACCGAATTAGCCATTGCGCGAACACCGCCCACGCGTGCGTTCCAGCGAGCGCCAGCCGCAACGCTTGCGAGAATACAAGAAACAATCCACCCCAGATGTACGCGGGATGCACTCGCTTCCGTGTGAACAGGTCATAGGCGACGCAGATCAAGAGAACCGCATCGACCAGCGCGAACAGTGGCACGGGCCCACTGATGAAAGCAAACGGCAGCCGTCCTATTCCCGGAGCGAGAATCGCGATGGTTGCCAGCAGCATCAGGCGCTTGTGCATCTCCGGCTGGCGACGATAGATCAGTGCTGACGCTGCCAGAACTGCAAAACTAAAAATGTCGCCGAGTGGGATTACGAGGAATATCAGCGGAGGAATTCCCTTGGGAGCGTGCCCGCGCTGCGCGGCATGGATGGCAACGATGTATCCAACCACGACCATCAATGCGGCGAGGACGCCGCCGGCCACGCCTAGTTTGCGATGAATGTCGGTCCGCTTTGCCGCTACCAACGACGTCTGCGCAATCAGCAACAGCAGCCAGGAGGTGAAGATCGCTCCATGCAAATGCAACAGCGGGCGCAACGCCGGAGTATGAAAAAACGCTTTTAGAAAATAGGTCCGCGCGAATCCGGCAAAAATAATTGCCGCGAACACCACCGCCATGCTGACGTAAAACTTCCGGTCCCGACGTCTCTCGACCGCCAACGCAGGCGTAGCCATATCCGCCGCCCCCGAGCAGAAATGCCGACGAGTTTAGCACGGAGTGGCGACCCGCTCCAGAGAAAGATACATTGGCAAACCGACTAGAAAAGCACATAATTGCGCTGCTTTTTGGCCGTCGAGCTTGCCCTCGTCACCCGAGCAATTCAAAAGGAACAAGAAGGAGAGGATTACATGGCCGACAACAAAGAAAACTATCGCCGGATATTTGAAGAAGTCTGGAACAAAAAAAATCTCAATGTGATTGACGAACTCGTGGCAGACGAGTACGTCCACAACGACGCATCATTGCCGGAACCGCAGCGTGGTGTTGAGGCATACAAACAGTTCGTCACGCTCTACCATCGGGCATTTCCCGACATTCACATTACGATTGAGCAGATGATCGCGGAGGACGATCTGGTCACAATCCGCTGGACGGTGACCGGCACCCATAACGGAGACCTGCCAACCTTGGCTGCAACCGGCCGGCCAATTTCGCTTACAGGGATCACCATTGCGCGCTTCAAGGGCGGTAAAGGTATAGAAAGCTGGAACAACTGGGACAGCCTAGGAATGCTGCAGCAGTTAGGGGCCATCTCGGCTCAGACAACAGGGAAAGCGGCATAGAAGGTCGGCGCTGGATGGCGTGAAAAGATCGCCATAAAATAAATCGCCACAAATAAGAAGATGGCCGGAATCTCCGGCCATCTTTTTTGCAGCGAACAGGATGCGAGGCTTCTGACTCCGGTGGGCAGCCTGTTTTTAGAAATTACACCCAAGCTGCGCAAGCCCGCTTATTGCGAGCACGAATCGCTCACATGTTTCAGGTGAGTCACCTTCAGATGTCCGTGCTCAGTGTTATTTTTCATCGCGCCAGTGTCGTGGGCCATGTCCTTGGTGTCTTCTTTCATGTTATGCGCCATTGCGTTCTGCACCACTCCCGTCACTTTGACCGTGTGTCCTACATGTCCCGCCATCGCCACATTGCTGCTGCTGAGTTCCCACGTGCTACCGTCGTTCGCCTTAAGGTTAAATTCCTTCGCGTTGTCACCTTGCGACAAGCATCCCGTGATGGTGCGTGTGTCCGACTTTCCTTTCGCATCGGCCGAATCATCCGCTCTAACCCACATCGACGCCGTGCATACCAGTAACAGACACAAAAGCAGATTTTTCATATGCGTTCCTCCTGTGATCCTTCCGGACCGGAGATTCGATTCCCCTCAGTCAAAATGGGTTGTGCAGAGCGCACTGATCCCTGAAGTTCGAAGGATTTGCAGATTGCCACGCGGAGCTAAAGGTTGAGAGTGGGAGGGATGTGGAAGAGCGCCCCTTCAGAGCCTGCCCTGAGCGCAGCCGAAGGGGCCGCGCAATTCAAGCCGCCCAAGTACCTTGTCATTCCGAGCGACGCAACATCATTCGCTTGCGAATGATGCTGGGGAGTCGAGGAATCTGCATTCGTGGGAAGTTATCACGAACGGGAAGGGCGACGGCTTCAGCCGTGCCAAAAGACTCGAGTAATAGGACCACGCGCGAGCGTGAGCGACCGCATTACATTTTTTTGATGAATGGAAGGGCCAGTTGAAATTGACTCTGAGTGGACGGCAATCCCGCCGCCTTCCGGTTGCCCATCCTTCCCGCGTACTTTGCGGGAGAGCCTGCCCTGAGCGAAGCCGAAGGGGTGAGGATTTTGACTTTTGTCTATCAAGCACGCGCAGGAAGGGCACGGCTTCGGCCGAACAACGCGCTACAGCCCCAACGGGGCAAAATATTGATAGGCCAGCACGTAAGTGCTGGGAACAGGTCATTGAAAAATCGCAACGCGCGAGCGTGAGCGAGCGCCTTACATTTATGAATGTAAAAGTTAGTTGAAATTGCGTCGAAGTGACTGCCGCACAAACGTGAACACGCCGAAAGCCGCATCCAAGTGTCTGCTTTTTCTAAGCGAGGTGCTGAATGTTCAATCGACAACTTCGACTGCTTTGGCCTTTTATCCTGATCACCGCGCTTCCGCTGCTGGCGCAATCACTTGGTGGAGGACTGACGATTCATTACGCCTTCGCCGGACCGTTCCTTGCATTGATCGCCGGAATTCTCATCCTGATTGTGCCGCGCATCCTCAACTATGTGGTAGCGATTTACCTGATCCTCGTTGGGCTGATTGGGATTTTCGGCCGATGAATCTTGACGCGCTGGAGCTCCACTACGGGCTCCCCGGGGCGCCAGTCTTGGAGTGATGGGTGATCGTTCGAGCCCGCTGCAGAACGGGGTCCCCGGCAACCCCGATTTTGGCTTGCTGGGGTGTAGAAATCCCGAGCGAAGTCGAAGGATGTGGAAGAGCGGTCCTTCAGAGCCTGCCCTGAGCGCAGCCGAAGGGGCCGCGCAGCTCAATCCCCCAAGTACCCTGTCATTCCGACAGGGCCGCGCAGCTCAATCCCCCCAAGTACCTTGTCATTCCGAGCGACGCAACATCATTCGCTTGCGAATGATGCTGGGGAGTCGAGGAATCTGCATTTGCGGCAAATCATCATGAGCGGGAAGGGCACGACTTTTAGTCGTGCCGCAAAGTGCAGTACCTCTAACCACGCGCGCGCGTGAGCGAGCGCCTTACATTTTTGATGAATGGAAGGGCCAGTTGAAATTGAGTCGGAGAAGGCGGCGCCGCGGACGCGAACGTGCCGAGGAGAATCTCCTTACGAAACTTGGATCGTGGAAGAGCGGCCCTTCAGAGCCTGCCCTGAGCGTAGTCGAAGGGGCCGCGTACATCGGTTCCCCACTCCCTGTCATTCCGAGCAAGTCGAGGAATCTGCATTTAGAGGAAATCAGCACGAACGGGAAGGGCACGACTTTCGGTCGTGCCGAGAGAGCGCGACAGAGAAACGCGCGAGCGTCAGCGAGCGCCTTACGCTTTTTTGATGGATGGAAGAGCCAGTTGAAATTGAGTCGGAGGGGACGGCGCGTGGACGCGAACGTGTCGAGAAGACTCTGAAGTTAGGTCGGCATTAGGAATTTCCCACCCTTCGAAAATCGCGAAGGGTGGGGCAGCCCTCAGGTGGGAATAGTTCCAAAGAGGTGGGCCAGCCGGCCAAATCTTGAAGGTGTTTGGTCATGTTCACGCCCGACTCTGATCATACCCAACCTTTGGAAATCGCGAAGGGTGGGGCAGCCTCAGTTGGGAATAGTTCCCAAGGGTGGGCCAGCCCGCCCCGACTCAAGCCAAAATCGGGCTTGAATGGGCCCCCAGCATTGTCGCGAAAGATTCCCAGCACTGATCAGCCTCACATAACGTTGTTAGAATGGTGCGCAATGTCGGAGGCGATACCAAAGGCTCGAGGAATCAAGGATCTTCTCGAGGCGGAGCCGTTCAGCAGATACCGTGATGAAGCGGCCGGTATGCGAGCAAGGCTTGACGAGATCCTTTCGCAGGAAATACCCGCTTACGCCTCTGATGACACCAGCCTTGTCGTGTTCGGCTCTCTGGCACGAGGCGAGTGGACCTCCGGAAGCGATCTCGACTGGACCTATTTGATCGATGGTCAAGCCAATTCAGACCATTTGAAAATCAGTCAAAGGATCCGTAAGGTTTTCCTCAAAGCAGAGTTGCAAGAGCCTGGTCAGACGGGAATTTTCGGCAACATGGCTTTCAGTCATGACATTGTTCACCAAATCGGCGGACAACATGACACAAACCGAAATACTACCCAACGCATTCTCCTTCTGCTAGAGTCCCGTCCGATTGGAGCGAGAACTGACGCTCATGAACGAGTCCTGCGGGCGGTAATCAACCGATACCTTGAGGAGGACACTCATCCTCTAACCCGTGATGCAAGAGCAGTCAGGGTCCCGCGGTTTCTCCTCAACGATATCGTGCGGTTTTGGAGAACAATGGCGGTTGACTTCGCAAGTAAGCAGCGGGACAGAGCTGGAGAGGGCTGGGGTCTTCGCAACGCGAAACTCAGGATGTCAAGAAAGCTGATCTTTGCCTCAGGGCTGTTGGTCTGTTTCAATGCGAACCTAGATCCAACTTTGCAGTCCGAGATTTCCACTGCGGGAAATGATGTAAAACTCAAACTAGCCGGCCAGATTCGAAACCAGCTGAGAAATACACCTTTGGAAATCTTGGTTCACTCAATGGAAAACTGCGGAGTGTCTGTCGATGTAGCGAAGCGACTTTTCAACTCCTACGCCCAGTTCCTCGATCTGTTAAATGATGAATCCTCGCGTGAATCGCTGAAGAATCTTCGTGCTGAGGATTCCCGCACCGACGTGATATTCCAACGGGTGCGACAGTTTAGCGCCGAGTTTGAGCAAAGCCTAAACAACATTTTTTTCGAAAATTCGACGATTTCTCCCTTAACCAAAAAATACGGGGTGTTTTGATGCCAATTGGTTTCTCTACAGGTGCATTGGCGCGAGGAGACTTTCGCAGGGCTTTACAGATGTTGGCCGGAAAAAATACGTCGGCCGTCGAGTTGTCTGCGCTTCGACAGGATGAGCTGCAAACCCTGGTGGAAACGATTGACGATTTGGACTTGGGTTCGTTTCACTACGTGTCATTTCATGCTCCTAGCTCTATCGAGGCCGGATTCGAACAAAGGGCGCTAGAGCTGTTGGAGCGGGTTGCCAATTTTGGCTGGCCAGTCATTGTGCATCCGGACGCCATGCATCGGGCTGAGGAATGGAGTCGGCTTGGCGATCGGCTTTGCATTGAGAACATGGACAAACGCAAGCCAGTCGGGCAAACTGCAGACGACCTAGAGAGATTCTTCGCGATTTTACCGGCCGCGTCACTATGCTTCGATATCGGCCATGCACGTCAGGTTGATCCTACGATGAGCGAGGCTGCCGCAATTCTGTCTCGTTTTGCGGATAGGATTCAGCAACTGCACGTCAGCGAAGTAAACAGTCAAAGTAAACACGACCGACTGAGTTGCGAGTCCGTACTCGCCTTCCAGAAGGTGTCACATCTCCTGCCATTGGACGTGCCAGTGATTCTAGAGAGCAGAGTGGTGGAGGCCGAGATCGAGGAAGAGATTAGCCGAGTTCGCGACGTCCTCTCACCAGAGAACCAGCTCGCCCTGGCGGGGGACTAGAGTCCAACCGCTCTATTCCAGTCCGCAATATACATATAAACCCGCTGAAACTCGCTCGGAAGAAGCATTCTGTTATGTGCAATGAAGTTGCGCGCCTTTTCGAGTTCGTCCATTCGCTGCTTCAGCCAATGTTGACTAGGGACAAGATTTTCGAAATGAGCCCACTTCTCAACCATAATTGACGACAGTTGTCCGAAGTCGACAAAACCCAGCAGATCTGATTTCTCACCCTCTAACCACGAATCGGAGAAAGCTGTCTTCTGTCGGCTCTCTGCGAAATCCCTCACTTTCTTTGGCAGTTTGTCGATCCAATCTGTTCCCTCCTTCTCTTGGAGAGTTTCTCGGATCAGGGCCCGCACTTCATTTTCAAAGCAGTGAAGCACCGCGTACAACCTCGCCATCTCCAAAGCATTGTTCCTCGTTGTGACGTTGAAGGGTGCGAGCGCCTCGGAAAGTAGTCGCTCCTCTGCTTGTGTTGCATCAGCACCTACTTGGATCCCTGCCATTTGGAATGTCGACGCCTCAGCCTCAAACATCAAGCCGCGAAACAAGAAGTCTCTCAGGTTCTTGGAATCGCTACTCAAGCAGATGCCCCTTCAGCGACTTAAAAATTGCGTTGTACACCTCAACGTCCTTAGTCGCAGGAAGATGGATTTGAATGTTGTAGTGAAGATTTGTCCCCAGTCGGCGACCTTTTTCGGATTCTGCCTCCGGTTTCGGTGGGATTGTGGTTTTAAGTTGTTCCTCTGTTTCCTTGCTCTTAATATCCGGTTCTGAAGAATTGCTTAGGTCTGCCAATGCAAGGAGTGAATAGAAGGTACTCGTCATGAGTTTTGCCGTGATTGGAGTTGCGTTGTGCACACTCCGAAATTTGCCCTCGATCAACTCCCGATCGGCATCTATTGGTCGCGCCTTGATGGTGAACAGATCGCTGTATGCTTCCTTCAGAGCTTCGCCCATAACATGCCTGGACCTCGCAGTATTTCTATATTCGTGGTAGCGAGCCGTAGGGGTACCGTCGGGCGAGAGAAACCCTAACGATTTCAGCAGAGGAATCACCGCATAGAAATTGGACGAAGCAAACCCCAGATCCTTTACGTATTGTCGTGTGAACTTGGTCGGTGCTTGTCCGTCTGCAATCCGTTTGAAGAACTCTGGCAACTGTCCGTAAACCTGAATATATGAGTTCGTCAGCGCCATCTTTTCCTCCTCCAAAACAAAAGAACACGGCGTTGACGCCGTGCCCCCCTCACAGCATACGTCTCGTTTATCGCTGTTGACCTGAGCGGCTGAAGCCGCTCAGGTTTGTTTTCGGTTCGGCACGGCTAAAGCCGTGCCCTTCCCGAACCGTTCTCCTTACATTGCTCGACATAAGAATCGAGTCCTCATGGCTCCTCAGAATCGAGTCCTCATGGTCCTCAGAATCGAGTCCTCATGGCTCCTCGGAGATCTCGATCGCGTTTCCTTCGATGTCGCGGGCGGTGAAAAAATGCGTCCCTTGGCCATCCTGCTGCATTTCCCCCGTGTCGACGCCCTTCGACAACAGATGCTCGCGCGCCTTTTTCAAATTGGAAGAG
>DATBIE010000022.1:0-8800 GCA_036557105.1 Terriglobales bacterium | reverse complement strand
CCAGATCCAGTTACCGGCAATCCCTTGCCGCGCCACAACGCCGCACACGAACAGGGGCGTGTCGGCCGCGAACGTGGTCGCAACCATCGAGGTTCCCGCCAGCCACCAGCTAACGTCGCGCCCCGATATGAAAAACTCTTCGGTATTTCCGCTGGCGCGCCGGCGATAGTAGATCCCGATCGCAAGATTCACCAGCAGATAACCGATGATTACTGCCCAGTCCGTGACCGTGAGAGGCATGTGTACTCCACGACGGGCAAGGCGATGCGGTTAGAACGAGAACAAGCCCGCCCAGAAAGTGCTATATAGCATACAGTGATTTGGGATGGCGGTCACGTGCAAATCGGGAGATGTGCTTGGGGCAAGTCTTTGGACGAGCGCTCAGCTTGCGCTAGTTACTCGGCGTTTGAAATTGTCCGAAGACCTGTGGAATTGCGGAACGCCGGCGGAGCTCAATCAGCAGCGCCTGAGCTGCATTCTGATATGTCTTACTAGGATCTGAAGTATCGGCCCAGACCGCGTCGTACACGATCTGTGCCGCTTCGCGAAGTTCCATGTGCATGGCAGCCTCGAGTACGTCCACGCGCTCCTGCAGTTCGTCGAAGCAGCTTTGACAGACGTTGGCCGGAGCGGGCCCGTTCAGGTGGTTTTCCTGTCGATTGCAATGGGCCGCAGGTGTCTCCGGTTCAGGAGACAACGGAGTCGCAACTACTTGAGCGTTCAACTCGTGCAGAAACCGTTCGCGTTCCTCTTCCAACTTCTTCGGATCAGGAAGCTGCTCGGCTGGGGCAATTTTGGGCAACTGTCCTGCGGGTGAAACGCGCTGCGGGCTTTTACATACCGGGCAAGTATTAAGGTCGGCAGTGTAATAGGTCTTGCAGTTGGCGCAGGGAAGACCATATCCAATATGTTTGGCTCCCAGTTGCGTACTCTCCTGAAATTTCTCCACTTGTCTGGCAGGAGCGGGTGCAGCTCCGCTTCCGGAGAAAGAGTTATGTGAGTTCACACTGCTCATAGCTTTTTCCTTTTTTCGAGACTACCGCCGCTTTCCGTACTACTGTCCTTGTCCCGCACGCATCAGGCGAATCAGCTCTTCTTCACGTGCATGATAGAGCTTCTTTTCAGGGTCAAGATGTGTTGCGGTTTGAATTTCTGTTAACGCTTCGCGGTCCCGTCCCATGTTCATGAGGCAAGCCGCAAGCGCGTAGTGATGCTCGGCTGAAGGTTCCAGGCGGACCGCCTCCTGAAATTCAACCAGCGCAGCGGGAAGCTGATTTGTTTCCAGCAGCCCAGTGCCGAGAGAATAATGGGAGGCGGCGGAAGCAGGCTCCAGTTCCACGGCGATTCGCAATTCGCGTACAGCTTCTGTCTGCCTGTCCGCTGCCAACAGCAACTGCCCTAATGCACGGTGTTGGCCGGCGCTGGCGGGGTCTTGTTCCACTGCCAGCTTCATCTCTGCAATGGCCAGCGAGTATTCTTCTTTTGCCATGTACGCTCGGGCTAGCGAATCGTGACCGTGGCGCCAGTTCGGATCGAGCAGAAACAGTTCGTGGTATTCCGCGATCGCTTTGTCGAAGCTCCGTTGCGCGAAGTAAACGTTGGCCAGGTTCTCTCGGATTGAGGGTTCGCGTCCGGCGAGTTTTTGCGCCTTGTTCAATTCCGCAACCGCTTCCTCAAACTGCTTCTCTTGGCCGAGAAGCGCGCCCAGGCTGCTGTGGGCCTGCCAGCGGTTCGGGTTCAGCTCAAGTGATTTACGGAGATACTGGATGGCATCATCTTTCGCGCCGCTGTCGCGAGCGACGAGGCCCATTTCGTAATATGTGTCCGCATTCTGCGGATCGCGCGCCAGGGCTTCCCTGAACGAGTTCATTGCTGCTTCGTACTCGCCATTCGAGTAGTGACCGAGCGCGAGCATCCGATACGCTTCGGGATCGTCAAAATCCATGCTGAGCGCGGTGCGGGCTTCGCCAATCGCGTTGTCGCCGTCGTCCCCCTGATAAAAGACGAGGGCCAGGCGATCATGAACAACGGTAAATTCCGGCTCTGATTTCTCCGCGTTGCTGTACTCATCGAAGGCGGCGTCCCAGTCACCCTGTTGCTGTTCGAAGTATGCGAGGGCAAAATGCAAAGCGGCATTGCCCGGATCCTTTTGGAGCAGGGCGTTTATGATCTGCTCGGCTGAATCGAATTGCTTGCTGTGGGAATCAGCGGCCGCTTTTGCCAGCGATGTCGGACATGCGCTTGCCTGTCCATTTTTGCCCCGCGGCTGGCGCAACAAATCAATCAATTCCGGACTGGCGCCTGCGGCAAGGAGTTGCCGATCCAAAGCAGGCGTCAGAAGAACATTCGAACCACGTTCTTTCACCACATTGATGAGGCTGCGATTGGAAGCCGCCCCAGCCAGCCAGGCAAAAAGATGAATGCAATCGACCGGAGCACCCGCCGCGAAGGAAGACGGAACCGCCATCAAAACTGCGGCGAGTACAACGAGGGTTCTACACAAAGGAGACTCCCGGACTCGGCTGCGTTCGCCGGAACTAAGTAGCCTTCAAGACGATAGAAGCAGGAGGTACTTACGACTAGGTAACGGAGGTAATAACCGCGTATCGGAAAAGGTACAAGGTGTGGCTTCCGGTGGGCCTGCAGCCTGAATTTGACCTCCCCTACCCGGTTCTGTAAGGTTTAATCAGGCACGCTTCCCAGGAGGCCCTCTATGGACGGCTTATTTCAACCAATGCACTTGCTGGTCATCTTCTTTATTGCCCTGCTGGTCTTCGGGCCGAAGAAGTTGCCGGAACTCGGCAAAGGGATTGGGGAAGGCTTCCGTGCCCTGAAAGACGGCATGAAAGACAAGCCGGCGGAACCGGCCACGACCACCTCCACTCCAGTCGCGAACAGCGAAGTGAAAAGCTAGCACCTGGCGAAACCTTTGCGCACTTTGCGATTCCTTGGCGTCCTTTGCGCTTAGAGCTTTTTCGTACGCGTTGATCCGCGAAAAACCGCGACAGGAGAATTTGAGGTCTGCGTCCAGGCTGCAATTTCTGCGGTAGCGCCATCTAAGATTTGTACTTTCAAGGTGACAACTCATGCCAAATTCCAAGGGAGACCCGAAGGGCGCCGAGCAAGCCACGCCTGACAAGGACCGAAGACAGAAATCGGAAGAAGAGAAAGAAGAGAGCCTCGACAAGACCATCGAGGACAGCTTTCCAGCCAGCGATCCGCCATCCTCAATTCCAGATCCGGATGAGAAGGAAGACGCCGCGTAAGACGTTTTATAATTTCGCGTTCTATAATTTTTGAGAAGCAATGGCTCTTACCCTCCTTGTTAACGGCAGCGAACACCACGTCGATGTTCAGCCGGAGAAGCCGCTTCTCTATGTGTTGCGCGACGACCTCGGCCTCACCGGCGCGAAGTATGGGTGCGGTGAGGGCCAATGCGGAGCCTGTACAGTTTTGGTCGAAGGCTCGCCCGTTCGTTCCTGCCGCATGCAGGTTTCTTCCGCGGCGGGAAGAAAGATCACCACAATCGAAGGACTTGCTCGCGGGGAGAAGCTTCATCCCGTGCAGCAGGCGTTTTTGGAAGTCGAAGCTTTCCAGTGCGGTTACTGCACGCCGGGCATGATTCTTTCTGCCGCCGCACTTCTTGAAAACAATCCCGCGCCGACAAATCAACAAATCATCCGCCACTTGGACGGCAACGTTTGCCGCTGCGGAACGTACGGCAGAATTCTTGAGGCCGTGCACCGAGCGTCAGAACTTCGTCGGGGCAGGAAGAATGCTTAGCCGCGAATTCAAAGACGAAGCACAGACTACTGCGGACCAAGATTTTGAGGTTCGGCAGCATGAAAATATTTCGCGCCTTACCCATTTCTTTGATCTCGCACGGCGCGACTTTTTTAAGGTGCTCGGCGGAGGGTTGCTGGTCGGAGTCGCCGCCGGCCACGCGCTTGCGCAGGAATCGGGCCGAGCTGGGCATCACGAGCACGAAATTCCGAAATCGCTCGACTCATGGCTTCACATTGGCGAGAACGGGCAGGTGACAGTTTTCACCGGCAAAGCTGAAGTCGGGCAGAACATCCGCACTTCTCTCGCGCAGCAGGTGGCCGAGGAGCTGCGAGTGCCGCTCTCTTCCATCCGGATGACGATGGGAGACACCGACCTCACGCCCTACGACATGGGCACGTTCGGCAGCCGCACGACTCCGCACATGGGTTTGCAACTGCGCAATATTGCGGTAAGCGCGCGCGAAGTCCTGGTGCAGCTGGCGGCGAAGCGCTGGTCGGTGAATGAATCTGCGCTTCATGCAAGTGATGGGAAAATTCGCGATGCGAAGACCGGTCGCAGCATTTCGTACGGCGAACTGCTTGCCGGACAGAAATTAGCTACCGTTCTTCCGGACGACCCGGACCTGACTCCCGCTAAAGAGTGGAAGGTCGCGGGCACTTCTCCTCCGAAGAAGGACGGCCGCGACTTTGTAACCGGCGCGCACAAATATCCTTCTGATATCAGCCTGCCCGGGATGCTCCACGGAAAGATCGTGCGCCCCTCCGCCTTTCACGCAAAGCTGACATCGTGCGACACCTCGCAAGCCGAGAAGATTCCCGGTGTCACCGCTGTCCGCGATGCCGACTTTGTGGGAGTGGCCGCGCCGAACGTCATCGCAGCCGAACGCGCCGCCCAGTCCATCCGTGCACAATGGGATGCTCCCACGCAGATTTCCGATCGCGAGTTGTTTGATGAACTTCGAAAGCCGGCGAAAGATGAAGATCGCGACGATGACCAGTTCGTTCTGGGTTCGGTTGAGCAGGCACGAAGCAACACGCCGGTAAAGCTGAAGAACACTTACACAGTCGCTTACATTGCTCACGTTCCTCTCGAACCACGTGCAGCAGTTGCCGAATGGAAAGACGGCAAGCTCACCGTTTGGACCGGCACGCAGCGTCCTTTTGGCGTGCGCGACGAACTGGCGCAGGCATTTCATCTTTCTGAAAACGACGTGCACGTAATCATGCCGGACACGGGCGCCGCTTACGGTGGCAAACACACGGGCGAGGCAGCCGTCGAAGCCGCTCGTCTCGCCAAAGCTGCCGGCAAACCCGTGAAGCTGATCTGGTCGCGGGAGGAAGAGTTCACATGGGCGTATTTTCGCCCCGCCGGAGTGATCGATATTTCAAGCGGCGCGAACCGTGACGGATCTCTCGTGTTTTGGGAGTACGACAACTACAATTCCGGCCCTTCCGCGATGCGCACGCCATACGAAGTTCCCAATCAGCGCATCCAGTTCCATTCATCCGATGGGCCACTGCGACAAGGTTCATATCGTTCGCTTGCCGCTGCGGCGAACCACTTTTGCCGCGAGTCGCACATGGACGAACTTGCGCACGAATTAAAGATGGACCCGCTCGCGTTCCGCCTGAAGAACCTGAAGAACGAACGCGTGCGCGCTGTATTCACGGCGGCTGCGGAGAAATTCGGATGGGGCAAGCAAAAGAGTTCTCCTGGCCGCGGATTTGGAATCGGTGGCGGCACCGAAAAAGGTGGCTACGTTGCAGCCTGCGCGGAAGTCTCTGTCAAGAACGGCGTAGTGAAGGTGACTCGCGTGGTCGAAGCATTTGACTGCGGAGCGGTGGTGAATCCACAAGGACTAAAGAATCAAATCTCCGGAGCAGTCATGCAGGGGCTGGGTGGAGCGCTATTCGAGGCTATCAGATTCGAAAATGGCCGGATTCTGAACCCGCATCTCGCCGAATATCGCGTTCCTCGCTTCAGTGACGCGCCCCAGATCGATGTCGTGCTGGTCGACCGTAAAGATCAGCCTTCCGCAGGAGCGGGCGAAACTCCGCTGACAGGAATCGCCCCTGCCGTTGGCAATGCAATCTTCAGCGCCACGGGAGTCCGGCTGCGCTCTTTGCCCCTTGCTCCCTCAGGATTGCCGGAGAGTGGGAGCAATGCTTCAGCTTGAATCTTAAGACTCGAAACGGATTGCTCCACAATCTCTTCATTTTCCTGAACAGCAATTCGTCAGGCCCGCTACTACGCCCTCCGTCGCGGACACACAGCTGTAGAACCTTCACGTTTTAAAATCAAGATGTGCATACAATCGCTTCTGGCCGGTACGCGGGACACGATCAATTCCGGCCGCGTCGTTTCCTGTCCGGCGGACACATTCAGACTCTTGCGAGTTTTGTGCTGCCGCGGCAGTTTTCGCTTCCCATACCAGAAAAGCGTCTGATCGAGGTCGAGCCGGCCATCCAGGTGCTCTGTGATTGTTTCTGGCAAGTGCGGCGCGAGTCATCGTTCACCGTGATCGTCGTACACGGCCTCGAAGGTTCCACTGAATCCAAGTACATGCTCGGCATCGCCGAGAAAGGCTTGGCGGCGGGAATGAATGTCGTGCTGATGAACCAGCGGACCTGCGGCGGGACCGATCATCTGGCGCCGACGCTGTATCACTCCGGGCGTTCTGCCGACGTGATGGCGGTAGCAAATTCGATTGTCAGTGAGGAGCATATTTCGCGGTTTGCTCTCTGTGGTTTTTCCATGGGCGGAAACCTGGTATTGAAAACAGCAGGTGAATGGGGAAGCGGCGGCCCCCTGCAATTCTGCGCTGTTGCGGCAGTTTGCCCGGCAATGGACCTTGCAGCGTCCGCGGATGCACTTCATCGACCCTCGAACCGCTTGTACGAACAGTATTTTTTGTGGAAGCTGAAGGCCCGAATGAAAAAGAAACTGAAATGTTTTCCCGGTAAGTATGATCTCTCTCGAATGCAGGGAGTGAAAAGTCTGCGCGAATTTGACGACAAAGTAACTGCGTTCTATTGCGGCTTCGAGGGCGCTGCGGATTACTATGCGAGAGCTGCGGCATCCAACGTTGTCGATCAAATTTCCGTTCCCGCTCATATTCTTTACGCTCGCAATGATCCTTTCATCCGCATCCTTCCTGACACGAGGCAGAAAATCGCGAACAATACCAACATCACTTTCGTAGAAACAGATGATGGAGGACACTGCTCATACGTTGGCGAGCCAGACGGATACGACGGCCACTTCGCCGAGCAAGCCATTGTTGACTTCTTATCTTCCATTTCGTAAGTCACCTCTGTGCAATACCTCTGTGTCCCCTGTGCCCTCTGTGGTTGGGTGTTGTTCAACTTGCAGCCAGCACAACCGTGTTCCTGTAGAATCACCGGCAATGCAACGAGTTCGCGGCAAGTTTGTTGCAATCGCAATCGTTGTGGCGGCGCTCGTGCTCTCGCTTACCACGTGGGCCGAGCCCATTTCCCAGCTGCATCCCTCAAATTACGTAAACGACTTTGCGAACGTGCTCCAACCCGAAACCGAGTCGGAGCTGAACAACATCGCCCAGCAGATCGATCAAAAAGCTCACGCGCAGATCGCGGTCGTGACCATCAACACACTCGATGGCGAGGACATCGAGAGTTACGCGGTCAAACTTTTTCAGACGTGGGGAATCGGCGCAAAGGGCAGCAATCGCGGTGTCCTGATTCTCATCGCAATCAAGGATCATCGCTACCGCACTGAGGTTGGCTATGGCCTTGAACCCATTCTTCCCGATGGCAAAGTCGGCGGCATATGGCGCCAATCGGTGCCTCTACTCAAACAAAACGACTATGACCAGGCGATAAAACAAACAACAGAGAAAGTCGCCTCTGTGATCGCCGAAGACGCAGGAGTCCAACTTACCGGCGCAACGGCGAACTCCGGCCCGGGTTCGTCGGACGATTCGAATGGGAGCAGAATCCCGATAATAGTTGTATTAGTTGTCATTGCTTTCCTCGTGCTCGGATCCGCTCGATTCATGAATCCTTTTTGGTGGTTTCTCTTTGGCAGCGAGATCGGCCGTCGAGGAGGCTGGGGTCGAGGAGGCTGGGGAGGCGGCGGTTTTGGTGGCGGTGGAGGCTTCGGTGGGGGTGGTGGCGGCTTCGGAGGCTTCGGCGGAGGAATGTCGGGCGGCGGTGGCGCCAGTGGAAGCTGGTGAGGAGAAACTTTATGGCTCACAATTCTGACGGATCAAAGGTGAACAACGACCTGAGCGAATTTGTCTCAAAGATGCGCCAAGCGTCCGCGGATAATCTGGTCAGTGTGGTTCTCTACGGTTCGGCGGCGGATGGCGAATTTCATTCCGGCTATTCCGATGTGAACCTTCTCTGCGTGTTGCGAGATACTTCCTTCGCGTCTCTTAGCAGAGTTGCCTCGGTCATTGGGTGGTGGCGCAAGAAGAAGCATCAACCGCCTCTGGTGTTGACCGCCGAAGAACTCAGGACCACCGCCGATGTTTTCTCCATCGAGTTCACCGATATGAAGCAGAGATATCGAATTCTATTCGGGGAAGACGTTTTGCGTGACTTGAAGGTGCCCATGCACCTGCATCGTTCGCAGGTGGAATACGAGATGCGAGAGAAGCTATTCCTTCTGCGGCAGCACGTGTTGCTAGCTGGAAGCGAGGAAAAGCATTTGTGGGAGGTTCTGCTGAATTCTTTGTCGTCGTTCACCACCTTATTTCGACACGTTTTGATTGAACTTGGCGAACAGGGCCGTAAGCATTCCCGTGAGGCGGTCGTGGAACTCGCAGGGCGGCTGAACTTCGACCCGTACGCATTCGTACAACTGATTGACATTCGCGCCCAGGCGGTCAACTGCAAGCAGTTTCGAGCCGCCGACGTTGCGGCACGATATTTATCCACTATTGAAAAAGTGGCGTCCGCAGTGGATACAATGCAGAATCCACCGGCGCGGAGTAACTAGTGGCGGTACACGGCAAGGTTGGAACGGCAGTAGC
>DATBIE010000021.1:0-17818 GCA_036557105.1 Terriglobales bacterium | reverse complement strand
CAAGATTCAATTGGTCCGCGTCACTTACCCCCGTGACAAACCGACGATCGAGCAGCAGCTCGAGAAGAATCGCAAAGCCATCACCTGGGGAATAAATTTCGACTTCAACAGCGACACGATCCGGCCGGTATCGGAACCGGTCCTGAAAGAGATCGCGCAAGCGATGTCCGACAGTCCCGAGTGGAAATTGAACATCACAGGCCACACCGACAATATCGGCGGTCACACGTACAACCTGGAACTTTCGCGGCGGCGCTCCGCGTCCGTGAAGAAAGCGCTTGTGGAGCGATATCGTGTCGATCCAAATCGTCTCTCGACATTCGGCGAGGGAGACTCCGCGCCGATTGACACCAACGACACCCTCGAAGGGCGCGCGCGAAATCGGCGGGTGGAACTGAGGCTCGACTAACAGTTGTGCATAGGAACAGCACGGACGAACCATGACGGCAACAAGAGCAAAAGCGCGTTTCGACCTCCCTGTTGTACATTGGCAATCTGAGCGGCGCTTTTTCATGTGGTTGGCAATATCGATTGTAATTCTCGTTTTTACCGGCTTCTCACGCACCTACTATCTCCATTCACTATTCAAGGCGCCCAATCTCTCGATATTTCTGCACGTGCACGGGGCCGTGATGACGGGCTGGATCGTTCTGTTCACGGTGCAAACGTTCTTAGTGGCTTCGAATCGCACGCACATCCATCGCATCCTGGGCTCATTCGGAGCGGGCTATGCTCTCCTTGTCGTGGTCATGGGCTGCACAGCAACAGTGCTCGCAGCTCGGCGCGAAGTGTTGGCGCATTCCCAGTTTGTTTCAGGTTTCTTGACTGTCCTCGCGCTTGAGCTCGCGCAAATGTTTCTGTTCGCATCCCTCGTTGCGTCGGGAGTTTGGTTCAGAAATCGGGCCAGCTACCACAAGCGCGTGATGCTTTTGGCTACATTCTGCATCCTTCCGAATCCGATCGTTCGTTTATTCATCTGGGCGGGATCCGGAAGCAACATTGTGATCCTAAGTGTTTGAGCGGTTTTGGTAGCAGCAGTCGTATTCCTTGACTCGCTTAGAAACCGCAGGTTGCATCCGGCGTTCGCATTCAGCGCCACGATCAGCGTCGCTTTTTTGTATTGCGCGTACTTCGGCAGTCTCACAGAACTGTGGCAGCATTTCGCCGCAAACGCAGTCGGCTAGGCAGTATCTTGTTCGAAAAAAACTCTTAAGAATGGAGCGAAACATGAAGAAAATCTCCAGAACCGCGCTGGCCTCAGTCAATGTTCTGGCTTTTTGCGCAATATCGTTCACGACGGTAAATGCACAGTCCCTAACATCTTCACCGAGCCCTTCGCCCGAACTTGTGGGACTCACCAAAGCGCTGGAGGGCAAGTGGTCGCTCAGTGTGAAGTTTGAGCCTGACGCCACGATGCCGAATGGTCTCGCCAACACTGGAGAGGAGACTTGGCGACCTGGGCCAGGAGGATTCACCTTGCTTGAGGAAGAACACCTGCGTATGCCGCAGGAAGATGTCTTTCTGCTCGGCATTGTATGGTGGAATACCGCCAACAAGAGTTTTCAAGGGATGGAATGTCAAAATCTGCTGCCGTACACATGCGATGTTAAGGGTGCGCAGAATGACATCACCATGAACTGGGATGGCAAACAGTTCGTCATCGATGAAATCGAAACATCGAAAAGCGGCAAGAAATCTGTGTGGCACGAGGTCTGGTCCGATATCACTCCCAATTCGTTCACGCAGACCGGGGAATATGGCGATCCAGGTGGGCCCCGGAAGCGGTTGTTCACGATTCACGCGACGAAAGTTGCGAATAGCCCGATCAAGAACGATCAGTCACAGTCCAATGACGCCGGGCCGGCACCCGAGATGCTGAGTCTTGCGAAGGCCCTGAAGGGCAATTGGTCCACAACGTATGAATTCGCTGCCGGTGGCATCTCTCCGGCCGGGGGAACTGGCACAGGTGAAGAGAACTGGCACACAGGCCCGGGTGGATACGTTTTAATGGAAGAGGAACACGTGCGTGCTCCTTCTGAAGAAATGTTCCTGATCGCGTTTCATTGGTGGGACAAAAACACCAACAGCTTACGTGGAATGCTCTGCAACAATTCCGGTCCGGCCGCATGCAGTTTCGACACCTACTCCAACAGCTCTTTGAACTGGGATGGAAAACGACTCACCATCAACATGGGATTCCCCAAGGGCGAAAAAAGATGACATGGCACGAGGTGTGGTCGGGCATTACTGCGACTTCCTTCACGCAAACTGGAGAAATGGGCGAGTTGGGTGGACCGCTGAAGCCTGCCGTCACAATTCACGGAACTAAGAGCGGCGCTGACCACTAGAACTCTTAGAACTCGCTCGGAAGTGAAGACACCTGTGGACCGCAGAAATCCAATGACCAGGAGCATTTCAAGCCTGGCTGTCAGGAAACTACTTCCATTGCCCTCCTGCTCGCCAAATCTTCTTTTGGGTACCGCCTTTCGAGATTCCATCCACGACAGGCATCACAAACTCTCGAACGATTCGGATGGTCTCCTCCAGCGAGGAGTTGGCGTTAAGGCTATTCGTTCGCAAGAACGCCTTCCATTGTGTTTGCTTATTAGGTGACTGCCAGAAATCCGCACTGAATGCCAACGGCAATGAACTGGGCAGCGATGTGCGCCGGGTTTCGAATGTTGCTTGAATCGCCGTGGCGAGTGTAGTGTTTTCGAATGCGAACCTCTGCGCCAGGACCCAGAGGTCATAGAAATCCTTCATCCGGCTGTTCGCCATGCCCAACTTCACGATTGCCTCGAATTTCTCCGCAACAACACTCTCTTTGGGGTAGGCCTTCAGCTTAGGAGCCGGAGCTTTGAGGAGCGTCGGGAACTCCAACTCTTCCGGGGCCGGCACGATCGCGTCCCCAAAGCCCACATCAATCTGTAGAGGAATGCGCACAGTGCCTAGCCGCGCCTCCAGTCGAATGCGCACTCCCTCATAGGCTTCTTCGTCTCTGATACGTTCGACGCGAATCGTCTCGGATGGAAAGGACAGCCCATCGTCTTCTACATCCTGTAAGCACACCTCCGAGAAGATCTTCTGGTAGGCCGCATTCGACATTCCCTTTCCGAGCAAGTCTAGATCTCGGGTTGGACGGTAGGTCTCCTCAGTCCAGACCTGGAGTAGCAAGGCTCCTTTGAGGACAAACGAATCGCGATGGGGAGAGACACTGAGGCGATACAGAAATCGTTCCAATCCATAACGGCTTAAAACAAGTCCGAAATCTTCCTTGCGCTCCGTCGCCAAGTTCAAGAGCCGCTGCCGCACCGATGCAGCCAAATCGACGACGGCTTTCTTCATACGAGCGACTCCAAATAAGGTTGCATGATTCGGGCTACCCGGCAGACTCGCGCTGCTACGAACAGTTCATCCATTGTGGCCTTTTTCTGCCGATAGCAGTCTCGAAGCGCTTCCAGGGCTACATCCAGTCCAATTTTGTGACGGAACTTGAAGCAGTCCGCGACGGTCTTCGCTGGATCAAAGACTCGTACGATCGCGCCTTCGAGTATCTTTTCTCTTACACCAAAAGAAAGAGCCTCGCCAGAGAAGTGCACAATCCGCATCGGTGGATAGTCGGCGCGGGGGCGCCGCGCCTTGTGCGCAATCGCGATCCAAACTTCATGCGGTGCTTGTGTCGTCAGCCCATGAAAGCGCAGTGCCGACAGCAGGCAGACGACGCCTTGCGGCACGCGTTTCGCCGCCTCCACTAGGGTGTGATATTCGGTCACGCGGCTGCCTTCGGCGACGTATAGCCCTCGCGCGACCTGCCGCACGAGGCCGCGATCCTTCGCTTGGCGAAGGTATTCTCTCGGGATGCCGACTACATCGAGTTCACGCGGCCGGAATACACCGGACTTACGAACGAGACGAGCGACTTGTTCTGCCTTAGATAGCGCCATCATGATTCCTTACAATATGTAGGCACATTACCACAATTGCCAGCATATCGTAAACTGACCTTTCAATTTGTCGTTGACGCCCCTTATGGGCTGCGCTCTACCAATCGCTAACCTCGGTGGATGCAGAGGATTACGAACATCGAAGATCGTCGATCTTCAGAATGCTGACTGGATGCGATGGATTAACAACGGGAAGCAAATACTTGATTTTGAATGATTTGGTGGCCAGGGACGGAGTTGAACCGCCGACGCCAGCCTTTTCAGGGCTGCGCTCTACCACCTGAGCTACCTGGCCACTTGCCCACGTTTTCGGCTGAGGAATCGCAGTCGGCCAGAAGACTGTGGGAATCAAGATGATGCAACGAAGGGAGCGATGTAAGCAAAGATTATAGCAATGTCGCGAATTGTGCTCAAAGCCGCGCGGAGAATGCGCTACAGAGACATTGGGTATCGATCAGGTCATCGAACTTTCGCAATTTGATTAATTCTCCATTCACGATAAGTCTTTCACACTTGTTTCCCGCCAACCAATACGGTATTTCACGATAGTTTGGAACGTCGAAGATCGCGATATCAGCATCTTTGCCCAGCTCGATCGATCCTTTGCTTTTCTGCAGTCCAAGAGCGCACGCGGCGTTGACGGTCGCAGCGGAAATCGATTCGGCTGGAGACATTTTCATGTGCGTACATGCCAATGAAAGAACAAACCCCATGCTCAGCGTCGGGGAGGAACCAGGATTGAAGTCCGTCGCCAGCGCTACTGCGACTCCGGAGTCGATCAACTTTCGCGCGGGTGGATAATCTTTCGTCCCAAGGAAAAAATTTGCGCCGGGAACAAGCGTTGCGACTGTGCCGCTGCGCGCAATATGAAAAATGTCAGATTCATCCACGCGGTCGAGGTGGTCCAATGACACAGGTTGAAGCGAGAGGAGTTTCGCGAGGGAAGTGCGAGAAAACTGTGATACGTGAGCTCGCAAGCGCAGACCACTCTTTTGCGCTGCGACAAAAATTCGCAGCGTGTCTCCTTCGCTGAACGCGCCACGATCGCAGAACACATCGACGAATTCGGCCAATCCACGTTTGCCAGCCTTCGGAATCATTTCTTCGCAGACGATGCGCACGTATTCGCTTGGCCTATCCTCGAATTCTGAAGGAACGACGTGCGCGCCGAGCAGCGTGGGAACGGCAGTTCCGGGCCAGGTCCTCGCAGCGATTCGGATCGCTTCAAGCGATTTGAGTTCTGCTTCGAGCGATAAGCCATATCCTGACTTCGCCTCCACCGTTGTGGTTCCGCTTGCCAACATCTCGCCGAGCCGGGACCGTATTATTCTCGCGAGGTCGGCTTTCCCCTCCATTCGTACGGCTGCCGAACTTGAGCGAATTCCGCCTCCAGCTTCCGCAATTTCTTCATAAGTTGCACCTGAAATTCGCTTCTCGAAATCCACCAGCCGCGGCCCAACAAAAGCCGGATGTGTATGCGAATCGATGAACCCCGGCAGTACCACTTTCCCAGAGCAGTCAATTTCAAGAATCTTGTTCCGATTCTTTTTGATCCATGGATCACGCAGGGCCTGCCTTGTATGGCCAACGGACGCGATCCTGCCTCCGCTGCAGAGGACCGCTCCATCCTCAATGATCCCGAGTTCGCTGAGTTCATTACCCCGGCGCGGTTGAGAATCACTTCGCGCGGAGGCTAGCGTGAGCAGTTGGCCTATATTGCGAAGAAGAATCGGCCTGCCGGAATTCGTCTTTACCGATGCCTTCAAATTGCGTTTCGCCGCATCCGCTCTATTCATGTGCGAAGGACAGATTTCAAGCTCGCTCTTGCTTCATCGGAATGCAAATCCCTTTGGCTGACGCAAATTCTTCCGCTTCCTTGTAGCCCGCATCCGCGTGACGAACAATTCCCATTCCAGGGTCGGTCGTCAGCACGCGTTCGATTCGTCTCGCCATATCGTCGGTTCCGTCGGCAACCGTGACTTGCCCCGAGTGTAGCGAATATCCAATTCCTACGCCGCCGCCGTTGTGTATCGAAACCCACGATGCGCCGGCGGCCGTATTCAACAATGCATTCAGCAGCGGCCAATCCGCAACCGCGTCGCTGCCATCCTTCATGCTCTCAGTTTCGCGATAAGGAGAAGCCACCGAACCGCAATCGAGATGATCGCGTCCCATTACAATCGGAGCTTTGATCTTGCCGCTTTTCACCAGTTCGTTTATTGCCAGCCCGAATTGTGCGCGCTCTCCGTAGCCAAGCCAGCATATGCGCGCGGGCAATCCCTGGAACTTGATTCGTTTACTTGCCAGATCAATCCAGCGGCGAAGGATTTGGTTCTCTGGAAATAACTCTAATACCAAATCGTCGGTGACATGAATATCTGAGGGTTCACCAGAGAGCGCAACCCAACGAAATGGCCCACGACCTTCGCAGAACAGCGGACGAATATAAGCAGGAACGAATCCGGGGAAGTCATACGCGTCTTTTAAGCCGCGTTGAAACGCGAAGGTCCGGATGTTGTTTCCATAATCAAATGTCACGGCACCCATTTTTTGCAGGCGCAACATGCCTTCCACGTGCCGCGCGATCGCATCGAGCGATCTCTCTTGATAGCTTTGCGGATCGCGCGTTCGGAGTTCGAGCGCGTCTGCAAGCGGCATCCCATTCGGAACATATCCGTTCAGCGGATCATGCGCCGATGTCTGGTCGGTCAAAATGTCGGGAACAACACCGCGGTTGGCCAGTTCGGGTATCACGTCTGCACAGTTCCCCACCAAGCCAACGGAGACATTCTCTTTTTTTCGGACTGCATTTTTGAGAATACGCAACGCTTCATCCAGGGTTGTCACCATGAAATCACAGTAGCCGGTTCTAAGCCGCTTCTTGATTCGCTCCGGATCTACGTCGATTCCGAGAAAAGCCGCGCCGTTCATTGTTGCTGCGAGCGGCTGCGCCCCCCCCATGCCGCCCATGCCGCCACTGACGATCAATTTGCCCGCCAGATCGCCACCAAAATGCTTCTCGCCGGCTGCTGCGAAGGTTTCAAACGTCCCCTGCACAATTCCTTGGGAGCCAATGTAGATCCACGATCCCGCGGTCATTTGCCCGTACATCATTAAGCCGGCACGCTCAAGTTCGTTGAATTTTTCCCAGTTCGACCAGTGTCCCACCAGATTTGAGTTCGCGATTAACACGCGTGGGGAATATTCGTGGGTTTTGAACACTCCCACGGGCTTTCCCGATTGGACCAGGAGTGTTTCGTCGTTTTCGAGATCTTTCAGAGACTGCACGATAGCGTGGTAACAATTCCAGTTGCGCGCGGCCTTCCCGGTTCCGCCATAGACCACAAGGTCACGCGGGCGCTCGCCGACTCCTTCGTCGAGGTTGTTCATCAACATGCGCATGGCTGCTTCCTGCTGCCACCCTTTGCAGGAAAGGGCATTGCCGCGCGGCGCCCGAATCGGCGTATAGGTGGGAGCTTCCGTTTCAACTGGCATGAAGAGATGGTATTGCTAAATGCGCGCCGGATTCAAACCGGATTAGAAATGTCTCTGGCCCTGGACTCCTATGGCTGGAATTCTTATTGAGTATTGATTTCTGAGCGCTGAACGCTGACTGCTTCAGTACTGGCTGTACGGAACCCCGTCGGTGCCAACGTCACTCGACGCGCTGAACACATCGTCGATGCCGCCTTCGTCTTGCTCATCAGGGGACATGATGGTGCCTTCGTCGGCGTTATGCCAGTTCCAGTTTGCCTGGCCGGTTGTGGGATCAACCGGAATTTGTTTCAAATATTGCGCTTGCACTAAATCATCCGCCGACTGCGGCATCTTCTGCTTATCGAGCGTGTACTGCGAAATGACAGAACGCATAGTGAACAGGTCCTGCCGCAGCACGGACTCGCGGGCACGTCTCACCGAAGTGCGATAGTTGGGCACAGCGATCGCCAGCAGGATGAGGATCATGCTAACCACGATCATCAGCTCGATCAGAGTGAAACCGCGACTGGTGCGGCGGCGCATCCGTTTCGACGAGGACCTTGCAGAGCTTGTTCTATTCATTACCAGTCCTTGTACTTCGTACCGTCTAGCGCTGTGCCATCGGATTTCGTGTAAACGTCGAACACGTTATCTCCGCTCCAAGAGTCAGAGTTGGGGTCGTCCTGCATGGAGCGCATGCCCCACTCTGTGTTTCCCGTCATCGGGTCTGTCGGAATTCTGCGCAAAAACTTTAATTTCTTGCCGCCTACATCGACGCCGTTCACAAGCGTGTCGAGATCTGGCGGATATCCTTCGGAACCCACTTTGATCTGAAAAGCTCCACGTTCGGAAGCATCTTTGTAGCGGTCGATTCCGTCGCGCAGTTGCCAGAGCGCAGCACGAAGCTCCTTCTCCCGCTCACGCTTGATAGTCACGCGCGCTAGAGGCAAAGCCATGGTGCTGAGGATGAGCATGATGCTGGTTGCCACGATCAGTTCGATCAGTGTCAGGCCGCGTTGTTTGCGGAATTTAGGCATCTCTAGTTGGAACGATCAGGCAGCTCAAGTTTGCAACAAATCAGCACAAGCTACGAGCTTTGAGCCTGATTTCGCTGATCATAGCTCGCCGCTCACGGCTTTCTTTACTGAATTGTAACCGCCGCGCTGGAGCCGTTGACGGACAGCGCCTGCATCGCAGGATCGCGAACTCCGCCGCGCGCAATCGTCAGCGCAGACTGTCCCGGAGCCTTGGCTACGAAGGTTAGTGTGACCACCGAGCCCTGGCCGGATACGCCGGCTGCGCCCGGCGGACGTGTGGCGGTGACCTGAATTGTCCCGTCGTTTTCCCGGTGAGTGACGGTCACGATCTGTCCATCCTGTGAAAGGAAGCTGCCGTCAGAGACGTTTGCCACCTGCAGCAACTTGGGATCATACGAAATTTGCATCGGTACTTGGAAAACGTTCTGCCCGCCATTCAGGAGGACATTGACGCTGAAACTCGACCCCACATGTTGAGTCGTGTTGGGTGGATCAAACGAGAAACTCGCTTGCGACATGCGGTTCGTCAGTTGCGGCGTGGGCGAAGCAGAGTTCATTGCCGTCGGGGGTTGCATGTTGACCGGCGACGCCCCGGACGCTGGTCCTGAGGCTGGTGCGGACGAACTTGTCGGTGAAGCTGGGGCTCGACTCACATGCCGGAGCTCGATTGAACTGGCCGTACCAACATCGATGGCCTGTTCGTTCAAGGCTGACAGCACTTTCCGGCGAACGATGTGCGGGATCAATACGAATACCGTTTCCGTCTGTGAATGATCGACTGTGCTCTGTCCAAAGAGGTATTTCAGGATCGGAATCTGTGCCAGGCCAGGGATTCCCGTCAGGTTCTTGGTTTGCGAATCTTCGAGCATTCCGCCCATTAAATTGGCTTCGCCTTCACGCAGCCTGACAACATGCTCGATTTTTCGTTGACCGATAATCGGCTGTGTGATGCCGCCGATATTGGTGTTGCCGGTTACGGACGAAATGTCCATCGTTGTTTTCAATGTAACGTCGCCGTTGGCGTGGATTGTGGGCGTGACGTCAATGTTCACGCCGACATCCAAATATTGAAACTGAGTATTTACCAGCGGGTTTATGCCAACCCCGCCGATTCCTGGCTGAAACGAACCGGATGCAATCGGCACACGTTCACCGATCTTCAGCGATGCTTTCTGACCATCCAGGGCGCGGATCTGCGGGTTCTGGATGAGCTTCGTATTGTTGTCCGAGAACAGAGCGCTCACGTTCGCCTGGCTGATCGTCACCTGGAAGTCAGTCGCGTTCAGGTTGCTGAGTGAATTCAGGTTGATGGATCCTGGCGTATTTGTGGTACCGGTCGTTGTAGTCGGTTCGCCTGTAATCGGGTTCGTCGTTGGCGTTGTAGTCGTCGTAACATTCGGCTGCAGGGCAACGGACATACTGGTAGGCGGATTGATGCCGAGCGTGCGGCTCTTGTCCTTGGTAATCTGCATCACCGCGACGTCGACCACAACTTCGGGCTTGGACTTGTCGAGATCGTCCACCAGTTTCTCAGCGAGTGCAATCTGATCCGGGTTGCCACGCACTACTATGGCGCCTTCCGAGGGCAATGGCTGGATTCGGGCGATCTCAAGGATTTGCCGCAGCGCATTCACAACATCTTGCAATTCGGTCGGCGCAGACAAGTTCGTCAGGTAAAAAGTTTTGATGACGCTCTGCTCAAGTTCTTTGCGCTTGGCGGGATTGTCTGCCGCAACAAAAATGGTGTTTGGAGTCACCGGACGCCAGAAAGTTTTCGACTCCAGCGCCACGATTTCCAACGCTTGTTCCAACGAAACCGAATTCAGCTCGACCTTGATTCGACGCGAAGTGTAGTCGGGGTCGAACAGAACGTTTATTCCCGCGAGCTTCCCGATGGTCTCGTAGATGATCTTGCTGTCCTCGGTCTGCTTCATGGTCATCGGGACGCTTGGGATGGGGGCGAGCTGGACCGGCCCGCCAGCCTCCTGCACCATCTTTGCCAACTCATCTGTGGGCTGAGTCGCAGCTGTAGGAGCAGGTGATTTAGCCCGATCAATCAGCTCTTGAGTAACTTGGATCTCCTGCTTGGCGATGGCGCTAGAGGGATCAATATCAGCGGCTTTTTGGAATTCGGCCAAAGCCTCCTGGAGTCTTCCAGCTTCCCTCAGCAACTGGCCGCGATGCACGTGTGAGGCCCCAGCCAAGAAGCGCAATCGCTCATAAGCAGAGCGGTAAGTGAGCTCTTGGGGACTTTTGTCGTAGGCTTGCTTGTAAAGGTCATATGCCTGCTCGTAGTTCTGCCGCGCCTCGGCGATTTTGCCCTTCTTGTAGAGAGATTTGGCACTTTCGGCGGCGAGGGGAAGAATGAGGGCTGAAAGTAAAAGAAAAATCAGCGCCGGGCGGATTGCGCGTTTCATCAATAAATCCTCAAAAAGCTACCTTCGATGAGCCAGAGTGGCTCATTGCTGCTCTGAATTGCGTGAGAAGCGCGATTATAGCATCTGTGGTAACCGCATCGAAGTTACTGTTCGCGTTGTACTTATACTCACAAGTACTAATACCACGGAGGCAGCTTCGGCCGATTTCCCAACCAGGTTCCAAGCTTTATTTAAACTTTCGAGCGGCTCAACAAACCTGGAAGTTGAAACCTTGAAACGTTTGAAACTCTGGAACCATGAAACCCCGCTCTCGCATCCCGTAAGCCTGTCTCCGGTCCCACTTTGCGTTACCCTATCTCCATGCCTCGCCAGGCGGTACACCAGACAAAGCCAAACGCGGAGAAGAACCCCCGCCGCGACCCTACTGCCGCGGGGCAGAGAGATGCCGCTGTAAATAGGATCGCTTCCCACAACTATTTCTTGCTGGAAAAATTCGAAACTGGGGTTGTACTGACGGGTACCGAAGTCAAATCAGTACGCTCCGGACTTGCAAATTTAAAGGATTCCTATGGCCTCGTTAAGGATGGGGAACTCTGGCTGCTCAACTGCCACATCGGCGAATACGAGCACGGAAACATCTACAATCACGCCCCGCTCCGCACCCGCAAGTTGCTGGTGCACAAGGACGAAATCCGTAAACTGATCGGCAAGACCCAGCAGAAGGGCCTCACCTTGATCCCCACCCGCATGTACTTCAAGAACGGCCGGGTGAAGCTGGAACTCGCATTAGCCAAAGGCAAGCAACTCTGGGACAAACGGGAAACCGAACGTCGCCGGACGGCCGATCGCGAGGCCCGCGAAGCCATAGCCCGCTCCCGCAAATCCTGACCTTAAGTAATTGAGGAGTGCCCCACCCTTCCCACGTTTTTTGTGGGAGGGTGGGTTTTTTGATCCGTTGGTCCGTCGCGCAGACGCGTTCGATTCCGGACTACTTCTGCTCAGCGGGCGTAACCACTTGCGCTTTCTCTGTAGTCCCGGTCTTTGAATCTGGAGAAGTGACCGGAGCCACTGTTTTCTCTGCGTTCTCCACTCCCGGCAATTCAACTTCCTTGATCTTCGCCGTCGTGAGAATCTTCTCGAGCTGTTTGAAAACTTTGCTGCGGTCCACTTGCGCGAGCTCCTCATCGGGCTTTCGCGAAGTTTCTACGTCGAGCGCGAACTCATAGCACGCGCCGTTCTTGAACAGATGGAAGTACTTTACATCCGACTGTTGTTCATCCGAACCCTTCATCTGCTCAACCATGCTGAATTCATTGGCGCCCAGCTTCACTGTGTCCGGTTTAGCCGCATCGGTCGAACTCGAGGCTGATTCTTCTGTCTTCTTGGTAGCATCGTCTTCCAATGCATTCGCGAATTGCCCACATTCTTCCGCGCTCAGTCCTTGATGTACGCTGACGTTGAGCAGGGCCGAAGAGTAATCTGTGTCGGAATAGAAGCCATCCGGCATGTCAACTGACGCAATCTCTACTGCTCCCGGCTTTGCAAATCCGGCTTCAACTGGCAGTTCAGTGTGCGTACTGCCTGCTTGCAAACTGTACTTCAGCGGATACGTAAACGAAACGCCATACGTGCCGTTTACGTATGTGGCGTGCGTCCGATGGTGCTTCTTGACTGGTTTCTTTGGCGCTTCAGGTACGGATGCGGACGTGATGGGCGCCGGACTCTGGGCTGCCGGAGCTTCCGGTGTGCTGATCTTGGCCTTCGCGGTCTCTGATTTCTTCGAACAACTCACTGCCATAAACAGGACAACAGTCATTACCACTCCGGCGCAGATTGCCGGAAGATAAATGCCCGACCAGCTGTCTTTTTCAAATTGTTGGAAACCCTGCTTCTCGTTTCCTGGTAAGCGATTCATCGATGCCATATTCCCTCCTTGGGACTGCGTGAGAGAGAATGGCAACAGTGCGGCCAATCGCGTTCCTGCTGATTAGATGAAGGTTAGCCGCGAATCCTGCAACAAGCGATGTGTGGTAGATCGCACAGCGTGTCGAACAATAGACGGCACGCGGAGCGGGCGGAGCTAGCGAGATAAGGTTTTACCCACCGCTTCAAACGTCATATCTTCCGCTGTGCTCCGCGTCTTCTTTTTCCATGTAGCAAAGAGGCTGGAGTAGTTTTCCGTGATGTAGTCCCTGTCTGCGACTCCGAGGTCATTTGCGACGGAATCAATCCACTCCGGTGGGCCCTCGATCTCGGCAAAATTGCCGATGGGCGTTTCATCGATCACCACGTGCCCCTGTTCGCCCTCCCATTCGGCGCGAAACTTCTCGTAGCGGAAAGATGGCTCAAAATGTAGGGCCCGCAGAATTGCTTCCAGCTTTTCGCCGTTTGCGACCCGAGTCTCAGTCTCAATCCGGCGCTTGTGCCGCCCTCCACCGTCTTTGCTTTTCGCTTTGTGAGTCAGCACCCAAGTGTCGCCGTACTTCCGCAACCGCAGCAACTCACCTCGGCTCCGCAGCGGATGTCCAGGCAAATCAAACAAGACGTTTATTTCATGCGTGCGTGGCGTGATCTCGTGCAAGCCAAGCTCGCGCAGCCGTGTGGCCAGACGGCTGATATTGTCCACTCGGAACTTAATCTCAATCTCGTCAGCGCCTGACATGGGCTCAGTATAACGAGTTGTGGGATTGCGAAAAGGATTGCGTGATCGAAATCAGTAGAAAGGAAGGCTCAACACTCACTGCTCGGGGGCTGAATGCTGGCTGCTGACTGCTGACCGCTGAGTGCTGACTGCTGACTGCTTAACTGAACGTCGGCAGCTTCACCAACTCATTCTCTGGAACTTGCTCCACTGGCTGTCCAGCTTTGCGCCATGCAGCCAGCCCGCCAGTGATCACAAACGCGCGAAATCCATTCTTTCTCAGTAGCAGCGCCACCCGGGCGCTGGTCGCTTCGCGCGCTCAAGTGCAGTAAAGATAAATGTCCTTGTCGCGCGGCAGAGTCTCAATTTCCTGCGCGAGCTTGTTGGGCTCAATGCGGATCGATCCAGCGATCCGGGCCGCTCCGGAATCGTAGTATCCATGACTCCGGACGTCCGCGACGATGAAATCTCCACCTGCACCCGATGCCACTCGTTTGGCGAGTTCTACCGCCGCAATGCGGGGCACGACGCCGGAAAGCTTGTATCTTCGGTACTGCACGATCCGATACGCTGCATACACCAGTACCCCAATGAGAATGACCTCGGCCACTGCGTGACTCGCAGTCTGGAGTCCGTGCGTCAACTGGACCACAAAATCGCGAAACGCGTATCCCAAAACACCGTATGCCAATATGTAGAGCGCGCCGCCCGCCGCGTCCAGTTGTATGAACTGCATCGTGGGCATCTTCATGCTTCCCGCCAGCGGTGGCGCAATTGTGTTCACGCCGGGAATGAATTTCGCGAACAGAAGAGTAATGCGCCCGCGCTTATAAAAAGATTCAGCCGACCGAAGAATGCAGGTCTCCGGGTTCAACGATAGCCCACACAGGAAGCCCAATAGCCCCCAACCTGTGTACCGCCCAATAAAGAACAATAGCGTGTCTCCAATAAGCATTGCCACCAGGGAAACGAGAAACACCGCACTGGGATTCAGTATGTGCGCAGCCGCAGCCGCCCCGGCAGCCACCAGCGCCAGCGCAGCCGGCACGGGGAAGCCCACCGCTTCAGCGAGCACGATCACGAAAATCAGCACATAACCGTGCTGTGAAACTGCGTGGAGAAGGTTGTTCACTGATTATGTAGAGTACCGCGACCGTGCGCCCGGTCCCGAAAACTTGAAAATTGTTTTGATCAAAGGGTATCCGCGCCCTATTTTTCTCGCGCCACCACGAATTCCGGTGCCCAGAGTAGGGCGCGTTTGATCTCGGAATCAGGGAAGGTGCAGATTGCCTTTCGCGCAGACTCGGCGTACTTCACTGCCCGCGTCGTTGCCGAATCCAGTGATCCGTACCTTTCGAGGATTTCCAGAATTTGCGGATGAGTGACCCCGTTGAAGGCGCGCTGGTCGACGACCGTCTCGATCAGCTCCCGTTCCTTTTGTGTACAGCGCTCTAGCGCGTGGATGACCGCCATGGTCACTTTGCCTTCGCGGAGATCGCTGGCGACCGGCTTGCCCAATACTCTCTCCGTAGCTGTCAGATCCAGCACATCATCCACGATTTGAAAAGCCATCCCAAGATCGCGGCCATAACGTGCTACTTGATCTTCCTGTTCGGGGGTCGCGCCGCCAAGGATTGCCCCCAACCTCATGCACACCGAAAACAGGCAAGCCGTTTTGCGGTAGATGAGATCGACGTGCTCATCGAGCGAAATCAGCTGCCCCAGCTTTTCCATCTGCAGCAGTTCGCCCTCGACCATCTGCTGTGTGAGTTCGATCAGCGCGTCCAGAATTCGGAAGTTGCGCTCCTGCACGGCGACTTTGAACGCCTGCATGTAAAGCCAATCGCCGGCCAGCACGCATTTGGAGTTTCCCCATTGCGTGTTCGCCGCAGGACGACCGCGCCTTGTCTCCGCTTCGTCAATGATGTCATCATGGACCAGCGTGGCAGTGTGGATGATTTCTACAACCGCGCCGAGCTTTACGGCGCCGCGTCCTTCGTAGTTGAACAATTTTGAGGAGAGCAGAAGCAGCGCCGGTCGAATCCGCTTGCCGCCGCCGCCACGCAGGTATTCACCAATCTCCGTAATGGCCGTGACGTTTGAGACGGTATCGCGTCCAAACTCGCGTTCAATCGCCGCAAGGTCGTCGCGAAGCAGCTCAAAAACCTCGGTACCGTTGATGGCTGTAGTGCTCATTATTTGTCACAGCGGAGGCACGGAGTCACGCAGTAAATCATAAGAATTCGCAAAAACAGGTTTAAAGCATGAATTTCTTAAGTATTGAGTTAAGTTCTCCGTGACTCCGTGGTGATCTCAATTCGATCTGTAGTTCGTAAACTGCATATCAATCCCAAAATCCTGCTGCCGCAAAAGCCCGATGATCTCCTGCAGTGTGTCCCGGTCTTTGCCGCTTACTCGCACCAGGTCCGCCTGAATCGATGCTTGCACTTTTTTCTTCGAGTTCTTGATTAACTTCACGATCTCCCGGGCCTTTTCAATCGGAATTCCTTGCTGCATAATGATCTTCTGCCTTGCAGTTCCTCCGGCCGCCGGCTCTACTGCGCTATAAGTAAGTCCCTTAAGCGGCACGCCGCGCTTGACCAGCTTCTGCTGCAGAATGTCGTTCACCGCTTTCAGCTTGTACTCGTCGATCGAACTCATCACGATCGCATCCTTGCCTTCTAACGCGATGTTCGATTTTGAGTCCTTCAGATCGAATCGCGTCGTGATCTCTTTCATCGCCTGCTGTATGGCGTTCGAGACCTCCTGCGGATCGATCTTGCTCACGATATCAAAGGTGTTTTCTGGCATGACGATATAGATTAACGTAGTTTGCCGAAACCTTAAACTTCGCTCCGGGTCAGAGCATGCTGCTAGGAAGGGAATTGTCATCCCGCTGAATGCTGATGTCGAGCGTGATCGCGAAATGAGAATGGCGAGGCAGAGTCTATTGGTTGCGCCGTTCTCCTGCTGCGGTTTTCAATTTTTCAATCTCTCCCATGCTGAGCCTCCTGAATTGTCCGGGAGGCAAATCCAGGCTCAGCGACCCATAGCGCACGCGTTTGATCTTCTCCACGTGGTGCCCAATCTCCTCGAACATTCGCCTGATCTGGCGGTTCTTTCCCTCAGTCAGCGTGACCTCATACCAGGGATTCTCGCCCTCCCGGATCAGCCGCACCTTCGCCGGTGCCGTCCTCACCCGCCGCCCACCTCTCCCTTTACGCCTGTCATTCCGAGCGGAGGTGATGAATCCGCTTGCGGATTCACTGCCGGAGTCGAGGAACCTGCTTTTGTTTTTTCCAGACGCAATGTCAGATTTCGCGAGCCTGCTTTCAACCGGTATCGACAATCCTTTCCGAAGCTTCTCCAATCCCGCAACATCGGGAACTCCCGCCACCTTCACTACATAAACCTTCGGCACATGCGATGCCGCCTTCATAAGCTTATGCGCGAGTTCGCCGTCGTTTGTCAGCAACAGCAGGCCTTCGCTTGCGTAGTCGAGCCGTCCCACCGGATACACGCGCACGCGAATTCCCCGCAACAAATCCATCACCGTCGGCCGTCCCTCAGGATCGCTCACCGTCGTCACATATCCCTTGGGCTTGTTCATCAGCAGATAAACCTGCCGCTCCGCTCCATGCAGCAGCTTCCCGTTCACGCGAATGTGATCGCGCTCAGGATCCGCCTTCGTCCCTAACTCAGTGACAATCTGCCCGTTCACGGACACGGCGCCCGAAGCGATCAGTTTTTCGGCGCTGCGCCGCGAAGCAATGCCGGCAGCAGCGATTATTTTTTGGAGACGTTCAGGCCCCATGCTTTGAAAAGACTATCAAAAGATCGACGTTCGCCTCTGTGTGCCTTACTCCGTGCAACCCTGTGGCCTCTGTGGTTCAGCTTTTGAATTGTCAGAACCTCTACAAATCACGAGCCGCCCAACGAAGTGTTAGTCATTGTTGTAATAAGGAAATAATCCTCTCCGAAGACTTCGAAGATGGCCGGCTGTATGGTAACGTGCGGATTCGTAATCCGTTGTTGTGAAATTGGAGGCCCATCTTCTTGGTGAGTTTACCTGTCAACTCTGTGTTTTCTGTGGGTTGCTTTTTGACAGGGGCGGATTCGATGACTCCATCCGCTTCGACGTACAGGCAGCTAGGCCGTTTTTTCTGCCTCGACCTGCACCGGTCGGGGATCGACGTTTTCCTCAGATTGTTGCGGCGTCGAAAGTTCTGCCGTCTTCTCAGTATCCCGCTCTTCCGGCAGCAAATCACTTTGGAACGACTCCGCCACCAGCTTCTCGAATTCTTCCATGCTGGGCAGTTCGTTCACATCTTTCAATCCGAA